>NZ_JBSGCY010000043.1:0-44947 GCF_053602115.1 Nocardia sp. NPDC004582
GGCGGCGGCGCTGTCGGGTGCGACGGTGGGCACGGCCTTCGCGGCGCGTCCGGTTCGGTTGTCGGCCCGCAAGTTCTGGGTCCGGCACGCCGCCGACGCACGGGGCGCGGTGCATCTGGACGCGGGTGCGGTGGCGGCCGTGGCCGAGCGTCGCCATTCCCTCCTGGCCGCAGGGATCACCGAGGTGACCGGGCATTTCTTCGGCGGTGACGTGATCGATCTGATCGCCCCGGACGGCGGGCTGGTGGCGCGCGGCGTGGCGGCCTACGACAGCGATGAGCTGCAGACGATGAAGGGTCGTTCCACGGCGGTGCTGCCCGACAGCATGCAGCGCCCGGTGGTGCACGCCGACGACCTGGTGAAGGTCTAGTTCACGGCGCAGCGGAGGTGTGATCTCGCAGCGCTGCCGAAAGGTCTGATCGCACCTCACCGTCCTGGTGCTCGTTTCCACTGCGAGTGAAGGCTTTTGGCGGTACAGCTCCGGTGCGCCGCCCCCGGTCGCGGCTCAGGTGAAGATCTGGTGGCGCTCCGGGCGCGGGCGGGTGAGGCGTCGGTTACGGGCGAATTGCGCTGGGGGAGAGGGCAAGTAACCGTACAGACTGGGCGGTCGTTCTCCTACTGCAGGGGCAGTGGGAGGGCGGGGGAAGGGCGGTGGGCGGGACCGGCGATCGGTTCATGCTGGAGGTGCACCCGGTGCCGCATCGAGATGTGCCCTTCGCCGATAGCGGTTGCCCGGATCCGGCGCGGTCCGCCCTTGCCGCGCCGGGCTCGCGGTCCGGTGGCCGCCCGCGGCTCCGGGTGCGCCCGCACCGCCCGTGGAGGTAGGTATGTACGTACCCCAACCTGATAACACCCCGTTGTGGCGGGCGAGCGGCCGTGACACCAGATCCGACGACCCGCTGCTGCCCGACTGGCACGAACTGCTGGCCGCCTTCTGCGGTCACATCGGAGATCAGCCCGAGGACCACCCGGTCACCCGCTGGTCCCGGGCGTTGGCCGAACTGCACCTGCGGCGGCGCGACGCTCCTTCCGGGGACGTGGGCGGGATCGACGAACTACGGGCTCAACTGGTCACGTTCATCGACGAGTGGGTGGCGAGCCGGGCGCTGCGGAGGGGTGCAGCGCGGGCCGAATCCCTCGGGGCCGTGGTGGATGCCATGGCGGCCGCCCACGTCCGCGCGGTGTATCTGCTCAGAACGTCCGAGAACGCGTCGGACGACGAAGTGCACGCCGCCTGGTTCCTGCTGGCGCAGATGGCGGACGGCTGGACCGATCGGGCCGCAGGGGTTGTCGGCCCGCGGATCCGCCGGTCCGCCTGAAGCGCCGGTGACACAACGGAATCCGGGCGGCAGGAGGTAGCCCGCGGTGGGCGTGTGGATTGCGCCGCACACGCCCCGCGGGCGCCTCGTTCACACCCGGGCGCCTCGTTCACACTGTCGCGGTCGAGCCGATCAGGTCGGGCGCGCCTCGATGACGCAGTCCGGGGCGGCGGTCGTGGTGACGCCGGTGAGCACGAAACCGCTGCGGGACAGCAGGTTTCCGAACTCGTTCTGGGTCCGTTCCCGGCCGCCGCGGGTCTGGATCAGCATCTCCAGGTCGATGACCTTGCCCGGGTGCGGACGGTGGTGCTCGGGCATCACCATCTCGATGATCAACAGCCGTGCTTCGGACTCCATGGCGCCGCGCACGGTGCGCAGGATGCGCTCGGCGTCCGCGTCGTTCCAGTCGTGGATGATGTGCTTGAGCAGGTAGGCGTCCGCGCCTTTGGGCACGACGTCGAAGAAGCTGCCCGCTTCGACGCTGAGGCGGCCGGTGAGCCCGGGGCCGAGTACCTGCTCTTCGAGGCCCTCGGCCACGCGCGGCAGGTCGAACACCGTGCCGCGCATGGACGGATGGCGTCGCAGGATGTCGACGAGCAGGCTGCCCCGGCCGCCGCCGACGTCCACGATCGAGCCGAAGCGCCCGAAGTCGAAGGCCGCCTGCAGTGGTTCGGTGGCGAGGCTGCTGACGCTGGTCATGGCCCGGTCGAAGACCTCCCCGGCCTCGGGGTGCTGCTCGGTGAACTCGAAGAACTCCATGCCCTCGAGTTCGGGCCAGAGCGACCCGCCGGTCCGGACCGAGGTGGCCAGATGCGTCCAATGCTTGCGATGCAGTTCGGAGCCGAAGAAGACGAACAGATCGCGCAGCGTGACCTCGGTATCGGTGCGCAGCGGCTGCGAGACGGCGGTCAGCTGGTAGCTCCCGTCCCGGCGCTGGTCGAAGACGCCCGCGCTGACCAGCAGGCGCAGCATGCGGCGCAGCGCGTCCTCGTCCACGTTCAGGGCGCGGGCCAGCTCGGCCGCGGTTTTGGGGCCGTCGGCCAGCGCGTCGGCGATACCGAGCTCGGCCGTCGCGCAGATGGCCTGGGAGACGTATCCGGCCGTTCCCAGTTCCAGGAGCGCGATGTGGCCGGGGACCAGCCGCCGGTGCAGGACGGCCAGGCTGTCCCGCAACCAGGTGACGGCGCGCAGGAGCGGCAGCGGTGGGATCTTCGATGGTGCGGACGCCATGGTGAACTCCCCGGGATCGTACGGCGACTGCGGGATTCGCCCGATCCTACGCGCCGCACCGCAGGTGGGCGGCGATTTCCGCGACCGGCGGCCGACGCTCCGGCGCGCCTCACGCGGAAACTCGGCGCGCCTTGTTCGGGAACCCCGCGGAACTCGGCCGGCCCTACCGCTCAGACGGCGGTGAAGGCGGACGCGTTCTCGCGGGCCCACTGTTCGAAGGTGCGGGCGGGGATGCCGAGCAGGGTCTCGGTGGTGTCGGCCGGGGTTTCGGGCGTGTCGGTGGTGAGGGCCCAGATGTTCAGCAGGGCGCTCACGATGTAGGGCGGCATGGTGCGCGACATCTGCGCCTCGGCCTCGGCGGGGGTGATGGTGGTGATCGGGATGTCCCGGCCGAGGGCCGCGGCGATATGGCCGACCTGGGAGCGGAAGCTGATCGCCTCCGGTCCGGTGAGCGTGACTGTGCGGCCCCGCAATTCGCTGCCAGTGAGGGCGGCGACCGCGATGTCGGCGATATCGCGGGGATGGATCATGGCCAGGGCCGCGTCCGGGTACGCGTGCTCGATGGGCGCGCCGGACGAGACCGCGGCGATCCAGCCGAAGGCATTGCTGTCGAAGCCGCCGGGGCGCAGCACGGTGGTAGTGAGATCGGCTGCGGCGAGCGCTTTTTCGACGGCGAAGTGACTCGCGCCGATGGGGTTGTCGGCGGCGTTCGGGTCGTCGACCGCGGAGGAGGACAGCAGCACGACGTGCTCGACCCCGGCGGCCGCAGCCGCCCGCGCGAAGGTGTTCGCGGCGGCGGGGTTGGCGTAGAGGAAGACCTGGCGCACGTCTTTCAGTGCGGCGGTGAGGCTTTCGAGATCGTCGGGCAGGGCGACGGCCTCGATGCCGGCGGGGAGATCGAGGGCGGACGGGTCCTTGCTGGCCGCGCGGACCGGGAGGCCGCGGGTGTGCAGGGTTTCGAGGACGGCGCGGCCGATCTGACCGCGAGCGCCGGTGACCAGGATTGTCATGAAATGCATGCTGTCATGCACACAGTTGCGCGTCAACATGAATATTCTGCTGTGCACGCAGATGCCGATAGGCATGCAGATACGATATGGGGATGACGACGGACGACCGCACCCCCGACGAGCTGCTGGATGCCATCGGCCCGGCCTTCGGCAAGCTCCGCCGCGGTGTCCTGCAGCAAGTCGAGAACCCGATCAGCGCCAAGGACTCCACCCGCGCCCTGGTGCTGGGCCTGGTCCTGGGCTGCGGGCAAGACCAGCCGGGGGAGATGACCGTCGGCGGTATCGCCGCCGCCATGTGTGTGGACCCCTCGGTGGCCAGCCGCATGGTCACCGACAACATCAAAGCGGGTTACTTGCGGCGCGTCCCCTCACAGCTCGACGGCCGCCGCGCGGTCCTCGAACTCAGCCCCGAGGGCCTCGAGTTCATGACCCGCTTCCGCGGGCAGCAGCGGGCCGCCTTCGAGTACATCACCGCCGAATGGCCGGAAGCGGACCGTCTCGACTTCGCGCGCCTGATGCTGCGCTACGTCGACGCCATCGAGAATCTCGAGAACCGGCGGCCCGCCCCGGACGCCTGAGCGTGTCAGGGCCCGGCGGTTCCCCCGTAGGCGGCGGCTTTGCCGTCGGGATCATGGTCCGGGCCGAAGTCGACGGCCGCATGCTCCCGGTCAACCTCCTCGATCCACCGGGCGGGTTCGGCCGGCAGCTTGCGCCAGCGCGCTCGCGGATCGGTCGCTTCGCCCCCGCTGTTCCCCTGACTCATGTTCGCTCCCTTCCCCGTTCGACGGTACGCCGAAGGTCAGGAAGGGGTGGCCAAGGCGAACGGGAGGACGGCGTCGGCTCCGGCGGCGCGCAGGGTGCGGGCGGCCATGGTGAAGGTCCAGCCGGTGTCGGTGAGGGCGTCGACCAGCAGGATCGGGCCGTCCACGGAGGTGAGATCCGGTGTCTCCCAGGCATTGTGGAGCGCTGCCACGCGGTGGGCGGAGTTGGCGGCCGAGACCGGTGGTAGGTCGGGGCGCAGCGCGAGGACGCCCAGATCCTGGAGGCGGCCGACCTCGGCGAGCCGCGCGGCCAGGGAACGGGTCAGCAGCGGGCGGGTACCGGAGTCCAGGGCCAGGACAGCGGTGGGGCGCCGGGCCCAATCCCATTCGCGCAGCACGGTGGTGCAGGCGCGGAAGACCTCGTCGGGGACGGGGGCGTCGGGGCCGTCGAGCAGGGGGCGTAGGCGCTGGCCCCAGCCGAGATTGCTGAGGCGGCCCAGTACGCGGCCGGTCTCGGGGCCGTCGGTGATCTTGCCGGACAGGGGGATTCCGAGTTTGGCCAGGCCGGTGGGCCACTGCTTGCGGGGCGCCAGGTCGATGCCGGGGCGGTCCAGGCGGGTGCGGATCTCGGCCAGGTCGGCGTCATCGACGGCGGTGTCCTGGGTGGCGCCGGTGCAGTTGTCGCAGCGCCCGCAATGGGTGCCGAGCACCAGGCCCGGATCGTCGAGTTGGCTGCGCAGGAACGTCATCCGGCACTGGGTGGTGGTCTGGTAGTCGATCATGGCTTGCTGCTCGGCCTCGCGGGCGACGCTGAGGCGCTCGTAGCGTTCGGTGTCGTAGACCCAGGGTTCGCCGGTGCCGAGCCAGCCGCCGCGCACCCGGCGCACCGCGCCGTCCACATCGAGCACCTTGAGCACCATCTCCAGGCGCGAGCGATTGAGCTCGACCAGCGGTTCCAGCGCGGCGGTGGACAGCGGGCGCTCGGTGTCGAGCGCGGCCAGCACCGACCGCACGATGTGCTCGCGCGGGAAGGCCACCGAGGCGAAGTAGCTCCAGATCTGACGGTCCTCGTGACCGGGCAGCAGCACCACCTCGGCCCGCTCGGTGCCACGGCCGGCGCGGCCGACCTGCTGGTAGTAGGAGATGGGGGAGGACGGTGCGCCCAGGTGCACCACGAATCCGAGATCGGGCTTGTCGAAACCCATTCCGAGCGCGGAGGTGGCGATGAGCGCCTTCACCTCGTTGTTCAGCAGGGCCGCCTCGAGCGCTTCGCGTTCGGTGGGGTCGGTCTGCCCGGTGTAGGCGGCGACCCGGTGGCCGTGCGAGTTCAGCACGTCGGCGAGATCGTGCGCCGCGGCCACGGTGAGGGCGTAGACGATGCCCGACCCGGGCAGCTCGTGCAGCCGTTTGCTGAGCCAGGCCGTGCGCTGGACCGCGTCGGGAATGCGCACCACCGACAGGTGCAGCGATTCCCGATCCAGGCTGCCGCGCAGCACCAGCGTGTCCGTGCCGATCTGGGTCGCCACATCGGTCACCACCCGATCGTTGGCGGTGGCCGTGGTGGCCAGCACCGGCACCTCCGAGCCGAGATCGGCGATGAGCGTGCGGATCCGGCGATAGTCGGGCCGGAAGTCATGCCCCCAGTCCGACACGCAGTGCGCCTCGTCGATCACCACCAGCCCGGCGTCGGCGGCCAGCTTGGGCAGCACCGAATCCCGGAAGTCCGGATTGTTCAACCGCTCCGGGCTCACCAGCAGCACGTCGACGTCACCGGCGGCCACCCGCGCGTGAATCTCGTCCCATTCGGTGACGTTGCCCGAATTGATGGTCGCCGCGACCACTCCCGCCCGCTCGGCCGAGGCCACCTGATTGCGCATCAACGCCAGCAGCGGCGACACGATCACCGTCGGCCCTCGCCCCTGCGCCCGCAGCAGCTTCGCGGAGATGAAGTACACCGCCGACTTGCCCCACCCGGTGCGCTGCACCACCAGCGCCCGCCGCCGCTGCACCACCAGCGCCTCGATCGCGACCCACTGGTCCTCCCGCAGCCGCGCCGCCGGCCCGGCCAGCTCCCGCAGCAGCCGCTCCGCGTCCTCGCGCAAGCCACCCGCGCCGGGCTGCGCGGCGGTATCGACGAACTCGAGGTCGGGGAGGTTCGGATCGGCTGAGGTCACGCCGACCATCGTGCCTCACCGCACCGACACCCCACGCCCGCCGTCCGGTTCTTCGACCGACTTCGCACCCCTGAGCCGCGTCCGGCCGCTGGGAACAGGCCGCGTCGGCCGACCGTGCCACCCGTCCGCGACGCAGCGCTGGCCGGTCGAGGGCATGCGAGCGGTTTCGTGCCCTTCCGCTCGCCGCGCGTATCCGCCGCTGGCCTGTGCGCGGGCATGGCACGGATCACTGCGCGGCAGCCGATCGGGCTCCCGAGACAAAGGTGCAAATACTCCCAATCGGACAAGCTTTGCGCGGGTGAGACACCGCCGGAACCCGCCTTGACTGCGGTGCCGTCAAGATCGCGCGGAATCCGCTGCGCGGACGGACAATAGGGTTCCGGGCACGAAGGGCGTCCGGGGGCGCGCAGGGAGACGCATATGCCGGAGAAGTTTCCGTCGCCCGCGGGGTGGACTCCGCCCGGGGCGCAGTTCCGTAGCAGCGGCACGGTGTCGCGCACGGTGGCCGGCATGCTGACGGGGTTGCTGATCACCCCCGTCGGGATCGCTCTGGCCGCCCGCGGCGCGGCCGGGACCAGACAGTGGACGATCCTGGGGGATTTTGCCGACCGCGTCGGCTCGACCGTTCAGATCCTGCTGGCCGCAGCGCTTTTCCTGCTGGTGGCGGCGCTGGCCGCCTATTCCCCGGCGGGCACCATCGTGGCCGGGCTGGTGTGGGGCGTGCTGCCCGGGATCATCCATTTCATCTTCCCGGACGACACCTTCCGGCTGATCGGCGATCTACCGCTGTCCGCTGAGATGCATGTCGCGCTGTATCAGTGGCTGCAGACCGGATTCCCGCTCATCGTGGGCATCCTGCTGGTGGGGGCGGGTGTAGCGGCGACGTTCCGCCGCCGCTGACCCGGCCAGCCCTTCACACAGCACTCAGCCCTTCACGCACAGGACCTGCCGCAGCGTGGCGACCACGTCCACCAGATCCGACTGGGCCGCGATGACCTGGTCGATGTCCTTGTACGCCGCGGGAATCTCGTCGATCACCCCGGCGTCCTTGCGGGACTCGACCCCCTCGGTCTGCTTGACCAGGTCGGCCACCGTGAACTGCTTCTTGGCCGCGTTGCGGCTCATCCGCCGTCCCGCGCCGTGCGAGGCCGACTGGAACGAGGCCGGATTTCCCTTGCCCCGAACCACATACGACCGCGTGCCCATCGAACCGGGGATCAGCGCGAGGTCGCCCGCGCCCGCCCGGACCGCGCCCTTGCGGGTGACCAGCATGGGCATCCCGTCGATGATCTCTTCTGCCACATAGTTGTGGTGGCAGGAGATGGGTTCGTCGAAACGCACTTCCAGCCCGTCGAATTCATCGCGCACGGCCTTGCAGACCAGCGCCAGGATGACGGCCCGGTTGCGGGCCGCGTACTCCTGGGCCCAGGTCAGGTCGCGTCGGTAGGCGTCCATTTCCGGCGTGCCGGAGAGGAATACGGACAGGTCGCGGTGCGGGAGGTCCTGGTTGTGCGGCAGCTCGCGGGCGACGGCCATGTGCCGCTGCGCGATCTCGTTGCCGATATTGCGGCTTCCGGAGTGCAGCAGGATCCACACCCGATCCTCGGTGTCGACGCACAGCTCCTGGAAGTGATTGCCGCCGCCCAGGGTTCCCATCTGGTTGTGGGCCTTGGATTCCCGGGGCCGCACGATCGGATCCAGCGTATCGAAGCCCTTCCAGAACCGCTCCCAGCCGGCTCGCATGGTGGTGCCCGCGGCGCGCTGGCCGAAGACCTCGGCGTTCAGGCGGTTCACGTCCACCGGTTCGCGGTGCGCCGCGAAGCCGACCGGTAGCGCCGCCTCGATGCGGGACCGCAGCGAGTGCAGGTTGTCGGGCAGGTCGGCCGCGGTCAGCGAGGTGAGCACCGCCTCCATGCCGCACCCGATGTCCACCCCGACGGCCGCGGGGGCGACCGCGTCCTGCATGGCGATGACCGATCCGACCGTCGCGCCCTTGCCCAGGTGCACGTCCGGCATCACGCGGACGCCGTACACCCATTTCAGTTGCGAGATATCGCGCAGCTGCTGGAGCGCGGCCGCGCCGACTTCATGCTCGTGGGCCCACATGAGCGTCTGCGCTCGGGTACCGCGCAGCTCGACGGGAAACATCGGACAGTCCTTTCTTCGACTGCCTTTCACGGTAGGCGCGCCGCCGGTCCCGGCGCATCGCATTATTTCGCGGTCAGGGTTCGACGAAGTCGGCGGTGAGGCCGCACAGCTTCCAGGCGCCGTCGCGCCGGACCATGGCGCCGGTGTAGTCGATGTCCTTGAAGTAGTGCCGGTATTTCTCGGGCAGGTTGGTGAAGGTTTCGTGGAATGCGAAGGTGGCGGAGTTCGGATCGGATTGGGTGACGCCGGTGACGGTGTTGGTGTAACCGGCGTTGCGTATTTCCGGGCCCAGGGTTTTGTCGTATTGCGGGGTGTATTGGAAGACTATTTCGTCGATGGCGTCGGCGTTCTCGGGGCAGACCAGCGAGCGGAATCCTTCCCAGTCACGGGCATTGGAGGTGGCGGCGACGGCTTTGGCGGCGTGCACCAATTCGGGATCGAGGGTGGCGGGGTCGCCGGGTTCGACACTGCGGTCGGGGGCATTGAATACGGCGGGCGCCGGCAGCGGTTTGTAACTGGCGGCCGTGAGGTGTTTTTCCAGTGCGCGCCGCCAGCTCCCGTCCTCGATCATCATGCGGATGATCGCGGTGATGCGGCCCTGTAATTCGATATCGCCTTTGCGTACCCCGACGCCGTAGCGTTCGCGGGTGAACCGATGCCCGGACAGCCGCAGCGTGCCGGGGTGTTCGTCGGCGTAGCCGGCGAGGATGACGTCGTCGGTGGTGACGGCGTCGACGGTGCCGCTGATCAGGTCGGCCACGCACTGCGGGTAGGTGTCGCGGGTGGTGAGGCGGACGAATCGGGCGAAGCTGCGGCGGATCTTGTCGGCGGAGGTGGAACCCTCGGCGGTGCAGACGGTGCGGCCGTCCAGGTCCTCGGGCTGGTCGATGCCGCGTTCGCTCTGCCGCACCAGCAGGTCCTGCCCGGCCAGCAGGTAGGGCCCGGCGAAGGAGACCAGCTGCCGGCGGGCGGCGGTGATGGCGTACGAGGCGACGACGAAATCGACGGTGCCGGAGCTCAACAGGGTTTCGCGCTGGTCGGCGCGGGCCTCGCGCCAGGTGATGTGCTCGGGTGTGACGCCCAGCTTCCCGGCGATATAGGTCGCGACATCGATGTCGAACCCGCGCGGTCTGCCGTCGAGGCCCTTGACCGAAAGACCGGGTTGATCGAATGCGATGCCGATGGTGAGCGTCCGCGGGGGCGGCGGTGGCGGCGCGTCGTCAGGTTTCGGACTATTGCCGCAGCCTGCCAAGGCTAGACAGGCGGTGACGGCGACGGCGCGGATCGCACGCTTCATCGAATCTGATCTCCTGGTGTCAGCTCCTGCGGCAATTGGTCAGCACATGGAGCATCCAAGCATCAGAGTCGGAAAAACACGCGGACATTGCGGAACCATGGGCGCGATTCGCCCATGGTTCAGTTAATTCCGCAATATTTCAGCGACCATCGTCTCGGGATTGCGACGGTCGCCGAGGTTCTCGTCGACGACGATCCCCGCGCGGCAGCCATCGGTGGAGTACAGCGAGTCCGCTTCGCAGGGCCGAGACAGTGCTGTGCAGGGTTCGCGTGCGGGTCAGCGGTTCGCGCGCAATCCATCCGCGATCACGGCGAAGGTGCGCTCGTGCAATCCCGGTGCGGCTCCGGCCTCGTGGACGGCGAGGAATACCCCCTTGATGATGGTCAGCAGATCGTCGACGCTGATCTCGGGCCGCACGGCGCCGGCGTCCTGGGCGCGGGAAAGCAGTATTGCCAGCGCCTCTTTCAGATCGTGGGACACCGTGCGCGGATATTCGCCGCCCCCGGAGCGCAGCGCGTCGGCCAGGTCCCGTTTGACCCCGCCCTCGAGCACCATCATCGCGAGGAACTCGAAGAACACCGGGCCGGGGTCCGCGGCCGCGGTCAGGGCGCGCGCGTGCGCGGTGATCTTCTCGACCTGATCGAGGATGGCGGCCTCGAAAAGCGCCTCCTTGGTGGGGAAGTGGCGGTACACCGTGCCGGCCCCGACGCCTGCCCGCCGTGCGATCTCGTCGAGCGGCACCGAGATGCCCTCGGCGGCAAAGGCTTCCTGGGCCGCGGCCAGGACCCGCTCGCGATTGCGGCGGGCGTCGGCGCGCAGGGGTCTGTCCGTCACGTCCGACAGCCTACCCAGCCGTTGACAAGCGGGGCGTGCGCCCCGATTATTAAGCGGGTTCAACGTTCCGTTTAGGAGATACTCATGACCACGTCCCTCGAAACCCCTCGTGAACTCGTGATTCGACTCTTCGACGCCTTGCCCGCGCGGGACGCGGATCGGTTCGCCGCGCTGCTCGCCCCGGATGTCGTCTTCGAGATGCCGTTCGTGATTCCGGGCGAACCGTCCCGGATCGAGGGCCGCGAGCGGATCCGCGCGTACCTCGCGCAGCGGTGGTCGGGCATGTCCGGCATCGAGATTCACGCCATCCGTCCGGTGATCCACGAGACCGCCGATCCCGCGACGCTCATCACCGAGATCGATGTCGATATCACCCGTCCCGGCGCCGAACGTACGTGGGTGCGGACGTCGGTCAATGTGATCCGGGTCGAGAACGGCCAGGTCGCTTTGTTCCGCGACTACATGGACACCGGCCGGATCGTGGCCATGCGGGTGCTGCGGGAGTGATGTGACGGCGATTACCCACCGAGTCGTCGACGAACAGTTAATGCATTAACTATTATTGCCCTAACGAAGACGACGGAGGAGGGCGGAACGGTGGAGGTCGACGACCCGCTGCGGCTGGACCGCCAGGTGTGTTTCGCGCTGGCGGTGGCGAACCGGTCGGTGCTGGCGGTGTATCGGCCCCTGCTGGAACCGATGGGCCTGACGCATCCGCAGTATTTGGTGATGCTGGCGCTGTGGGGTGAGGCGCCGATGTCGGTCAAGGACATCGGCGAGGCCATTCAGCTCGACTCGCCCACGCTGTCGCCGCTGCTCAAGCGGCTGGAGGCGGCCGGGCTCATCACCCGCCGGCGCGACAGTCACGACGAACGCAACCTGGTCGTGGATCTGACCGACGCCGGCCGCGAACTGCGCACCGAGGCGGAGCGGATTCCCCCGGCCGTGGTGGCGCGGCTGGGGGTGAGCCTGGCGGATCTCGAGGAACTGCGCGATGTGCTGAACCGGGTGAATGCCGCGGCGCGGCAGTCGGTTTCGCTGGAGACCGACCGCACCGGATCGACGAAGGGACACCGGAAATGAAGCGCCCCAACCCTGTTCAGTGGCTGGCCTACGCGTTCGGCCGGGTGCTGCCCGGCGAGTTGCGCGAGTGGGTGCGCAACGACCTCACCGGTTCGTGGGCGGTGCCGCGGCACATCCTGCGCCAGCTGGTGCCGCTGCTGCCGGTGTTCGCCCTGGCGTTCCTGCTGCCGGGCGAGCTGTGGCTACAGCTCTCGGTGATCCTGCTCGGCCTACTGCTGGCGCTGTTCTACATCGTGGCCTACATGCCGATGAACCGTGCCCACCGGTTGGTGAAGCACGGTTTCCCCGAGGATCTGGAAAGCCCGGCCCGGGCCGCGCGGCGTGCCGCGGAGCGGGCCGCCTACGAGGCCCAGTACCCGCACTGACACCGATGTCCGAAAGCGGTTGCTACCGAGCGTTTTCGGTGCAGGCGCTGGCGGCCACCCGGGCCGCGCGGGGCTGGGCGCTGCCCAGGTCGGGGAACGGGGGAGCGCTCTGGCCGAGTCCGGCGACCGCGTTCTGCTCGGCCTCGCCGAGGCTGGGGCCGACGGCCCAGCCCCAGGTGCCGTCCGCGCCCTGGGCGACCGCGCCGCAGCCGTCGGTGAAGCGCAGCACGATCTCGCAGTCGTAGCTGGCGCAGTCGCGGATGGCGGCGGCGTCGGCGACGACCCGATTCGCGTCGGTGCCGGTGACCGCGGTGTTCTTCAGGCGGGACAGCGCGAGGGTGCCGTAGTACTGGGGCGCGGCGTCGGCGCCGCCCGCCAGGGCCAGGCCCGACGTGGCCAGGGCCAGGGCCGCGGTGAGGGTGGCCGCTCCGGTGACCGGGGTGAGGCGTGCAACCGGCAAGTGAATTCCTGACGTTTCAAACGGACGAACGCAGGTGATGCTAACCGGTCGGGCCGGGACCGAGCGGTGAAATTCAGACGACGGGCGTGCGCGCCAGCGCCCGGCGCAGCGCGGTGAACGCGGTCGTGTTGGCGCTCTGGGTCTCTCGCAGATGGAAGGCCATCGACATGAACCCGTGCACGGTGCCGTTCCAGCGGTGGATCTCGGTCTCCACCCCGGCCTCACGCAGCCGCTGCCCGTAGGCCTCGCCCTCGTCGCGCAGCGGATCGAATTCCGCGGTGGCGATGTGCGCGGGCGGCAGCCCGGTGAGGTCGGCGATGGTGGGATTGGCGTAGGGGTCCGACTTCTCGGCGTCGGAGAACAGGTACTGCTCCCAGTACCACCGGATGTGCGCCGCGGTGGTGAAGTAGCCCTCGGCGTTCTCGGTGTGCGACGGGCGATCACAGGCCGGATCCAGCATCGGGTACATGAGCAGCTGGAACGCGATATCGGGTCCGTCGTTGTCGCGCGCGGCGATGGCCGCGACGGTGGCGAGATTGCCGCCCGCGCTGTCGCCCGCCACCGCGATCCGGGCGGGATCCCCGCCCAGGTCCTCGGCATGGGCGGCGGCCCAGCGCAGCACGGCGTAGGCGTCGTCGGCCGCGGCCGGGAAGCGGGCGTCGGGGGCGCGGCGGTAGTCCACCGACACCACGATCACCCCGGCCTCGTTGGCCATGGTGCGGCAGAAGCGGTCGTGGGAGTCCAAGCCGCACAGCACGAATCCGCCGCCGTGGTAGAAGACCACGATGGCCGGAACGGGTTCGGCGTCCAGCGGCCGGTACACCCGCACCGGCACCTCGGGCGCGCCGCCCGGGCCGGGCACCATTCGATCCTCCACTCCCGCGACGGGAATGGGCTCGACGGGTGCGGGTCGGCGGGCGGCCAGGAAGGCCCGTGCCTCGGTGGCGTCGAACACCTCGGTGCCCAGCGCCGGGAACGCCGCGGTGGCGGCGTCGACGAAGGTCTGCCATTCGGGGGACAGGGTCATTACGGGCCTTCCTGGATCGCGCTGTGTCACTGCGGGTTTCGCGGAACGGTCACATGCCGCGCGGAATGAACTTGCCCGCGGCCAGACCGCCGTCGATCGACACCTCCGCGCCGGTGATGTAGGCCGAGGCGTCCGAGGCGAGGAAGGCGACCAGTTCGGCGACCTCTTCGGGCAGGCCGGTGCGTTCCAGCGGCAGGGTCGGGAAGCTGCCGGGGCCGGTGGTCAGGTAGGGGACCATCGGGGTGGCGATGGGGCCGGGGTAGACCGAGTTGACCCGGATCTGGGACAGGCCCAGCTCCAGGGCGGCGACCTTGGACAGACCGCGCAGACCCCACTTGGAGGAGCCGTAGGCGGAGTGGTTCATCAGGCCCTCGAGGCCGGACTGCGAGGAGATGTTCACGATGGACCCGCCGCCATTGGCGGTCATGGCCGGCAGCACCGCCTTGATGCCGCGGAACGCGCCGACCAGGTTGACGGTCAGAATCCGTTCCAGCTCTTCGGGAGTGGTCTCGGCGATCGGCTTCATGGTGTAGATGGCGGCATTGTTCACCAGCACGTCCAGCTTGCCGAAGGTGTCGACGGCCACCGCCACGGCGGCGTCCCAGCTCGCGGAGTCGGTGACGTCGTGGCGTACGAAACGGGCGTTCTCGCCGAGGGATTCGGCGAGTTCCTTGCCTTCGGTCTCGAGCACGTCGGTGATGACCACCTGCGCGCCGCGCTCGACGAACAGCGTGGCCTCGGCCGCGCCCTGGCCGCGGGCGGCTCCGGTGATCAGGGCGACTTTGCCGGTCAGATCAGCCATTTCGATTTCCTTCTCTGTCTGAGTTGAGACGGTGCTACTTGTTGCGGAAGTGGGGGATGACCTTCTCCCCCCACTGACGGATGGTTTCCAGGCACGCCTGCTGGGGCACGGTGCCCATCTGGATGAGGCACAGGATCTCGTCGGCCCCGGCGTCGCGCAGCCGCTCGACGTAGGCGATGGCGTCCTCGGCGGTGCCGTAGGCGTGCTCGGTGTTGAAGATGGCCGTGGCCCCGGTCTTCACCGGGATCTTGGCTTCGTGCAGGTACGCGACGTGCTCGTCGGCGACCTCGCGCATCTTGGCGAGTTCGTCCACGCCCGGCTCCACGGCCTCGTCGGGCACCGGGCCCGCGCCGTAGTAGTACTTGATGGACTGGGCGAAGAACCGCTGCCCGCGCGCCCCGATCTGGCGGGCCCGCTCCCCGTCGTCGAGCACGATGGTCGGGCACAGCGCCGCGAAGTGGTCGTTGACGACGGTGGACACCAGGCGTTCGCCGGTGCGGGCGGCGATGGCCTCGTCGTAGATGCGGCGCAGTTCGGCGATCTCCTCGATGCCCGCGAAACCCAGGACCAGCGCGCCGATTCCGTACTCGGCGGCCAGTTTCAGGGTGTCCTTCTTGGTGCAGGCCATGAACAGCGGGGGATGCGGGCGCTGCACCGGCCGCGGCAGCAGGTGGTGCGGGCCGATGTCGAGCAGCTCACCGTGGTATTCGAATTCGCCCTCGGGGTCCTGCCAGGCGGCGGCGATCATCCGCAGCGATTCCTCGACCTCCTGGTAGGTGCGGTCGGGATCGACTCCGCACATGGAGGTCTCGACGGCGGTCGCGCCGCGGCCCGCGCCCAGGTTCAGGCGGCCGCCGGACAGCACGTCGAGCATGGCGGCGCGTTCGGCCGCGCGGACGGGGTGATTGAAGTTGAACGGCATGCAGACCACGCCGTGCCCGATCCGGATCCGCCGCGTCCGCGCGGCCACCCAGGTCAGGAAGATCTCCGGCGCGCTCATGTGCGCGTACCACTTGAGCCCGTGGTGTTCGACGGCCCAGACGGTGTCGAAGCCGACCTCGTCGGCCAGCACGGCCTGCTCGACGCAGTCGCGCAGCACCTGGGCTTCGTGGGCGGCGGTGGGGTCGGTCATCTGCGCTTCGAAGATCATCGAGAACTTCATCCGGGGCTCCTTGCGCGCGCTGACTCACCCGTCCGGGCGTTTATGCCTAAACGAAATACAACTGCACCCATAGCCTCAGGTCATGAGGTTGTCTCAGTGGCCGGGACCACACCGTGCCGGTGTTCCGCATCCGGACTTAGCGTCGGTTGAACAGCAGCGGAAGGACGGGATCAGGTGGGACAGCTGGACGGCAAGGTGGCGCTGGTGACCGGCGGCGCCCGGGGCATGGGAGCGGAGCATGTGCGCCGTTTCGTGGCCGAGGGCGCGAAGGTCGTATTCGGCGACGTGCTCGACGACGAGGGCAAGGCCCTGGCCGCCGAGCTGGGCGCCGCCGTCCATTACGTGCATCACGATGTCACCAGTGAAAGCGACTGGCAGGCAGCGGTTGCCGCGGCCGTCGCCACGTTCGGCAAGCTGGACGTGCTGGTCAACAATGCCGGGATCCTGCGGTTCAAGCGCATCCTGGAGATGAGCCTGGACGAGTTCAACACCATCATGAACATCAACGTCACGGGCGCTTTCCTAGGCATCAAGACCGCCGCGCCCGCCCTGATCGAGGCCGGTGGCGGGTCCATCGTGAACGTGTCCTCGGTCGAGGGCTTCGTCGGCGCGGCCGGTCTGTCGGCCTACAGCGCGAGCAAGTTCGCGCTGCGCGGTCTCACCAAGTCCGCCGCCCGGGAACTGGGGCACTCGGGTATCCGGGTGAACTCGATCCATCCCGGCGGTATCGCCACCCCCATGACCGCGTCCGTGGCGGGCGCGTCCGGGGTGGACGGCAACTCCTTCTTCTCCGAATTGCCCATTCCGCGCTGGGGTCAGCCGGTCGAGGTCTCCGAGGTGGCGTTGTTCCTGGCCTCGGACGCCTCGAGTTATTGCACCGGAGGCGAATTCGTCGTCGACGGCGGCATGCTGACCAGCTGCGGCTACTAAGGAACGAGATTCATGGAATTCGAATTCGACGTCGTTGTGGTGGGTTCCGGCGCGGCCGGCATGACCGCCGCGCTGACCGCCGCCTACCGGGGCCTATCGGTCACCCTGATCGAGAAGAGCAGCCTGTTCGGCGGCTCCACCGCGCGTTCGGGCGGCGGCATCTGGGTGCCGAACAACCCGGTGCTGCAGGCCGCGGGCGTGCCGGACAGCCCGGAGATGGCCCGCACCTACCTGAAAGCCGTTGTCGGCGACCGGGTTCCGGAGGCCAAGCAGCGCGCCTTCCTGGAACACGGCCCGGAGATGTTCCGCTACATCGGCGCCCGCTCCAAGCACTGGGCGTTCGCCTATGACCGCGGCTACTCCGACTACCACCCGGAGTTCCCGGGAGGTCTGGCGCAGGGTCGCAGCATCGAGCCCAAGATCATCGACGGCCGGCTGCTCGGCGCGGATCTGGACAAGATCAACCGCCCGACCATGTCCGCCCCCAAGGGCATCGCGATCACGGTCAAGGACTTCCACGACCTGAACATGATCGCCCGCACCTGGGCCGGCAAGAAGACCGCCATGAAGGTCGGCGCGCAGACCGCCCTCAATATGCTCAAGGGCGCCAAGCCGCTGAGCCTGGGCAAGGCGCTCGCCGCCCGGTTGTGGCTGTCGCTGCGCGACGCGGGCGTGCCGGTGTGGCTGAACACCCCGCTCACCGACCTGGTCGTCGAGGGCGGCGCGGTGGTCGGCGTGCGCGCCGAGCACGAGGGCCGCACCGTCACCATCAAGGCGCGCCGCGGCGTGGTGCTGGCCGCGGGCGGCTTCGAGCACAACCTCGAGATGCGTGAGCAGTACATCGACGGGCCGCAGAACACCGGCTGGACCGTGGGCGCGACCGAGAACGTCGGCGAGGGCATCGTGGCGGGCCAGAAGGCCGGCGGCGCGGTCGATCTCATGGACGACGCCTGGTGGGGTCCGTCGGTGCGCAACCCCGACGGCCCGCCGTTCTTCATGCTGGCCGAGCGCTCGCAGCCGGGCGCGATCGTGGTCAATGCCAAGGGCGACCGCTTCGTCAACGAGTCCGCGCCGTACGTGAACGTCGTGCACACCATGTACGACGAGGAGAAGAAGGTGCCGGGCAGCATTCCCGCGCACTTCATCTTCGACCAGAACTTCCGCGACCGGTACCTGTTCCTGGGCAACTTCCCGAAGCGGCCGCTGCCCCAGAAGTACTTCGACGCGGGCATCATCAAGCAGGCCGACACCCTGGCCGAGCTGGCCGACAAGCTGGGCATCCCGGCCAACAAACTGGCCGCCACCGTCGAGCGCTTCAACGTCTTCGCCCGCAACGGCCGCGACGAGGACTTCGGTCGTGGCGACTCGGCCTACGACCGCTACTACGGCGACCCGACCGTCAAGCCCAACCCGACGCTGGCCCCGCTCGAGCGCGGCCCGTTCTACGCGGTCGAGATGGTGCCGGGCGACCTGGGCACCAAGGGCGGCCTGGTCACCGACGAGCACGCCCGCGTGCTCGACGACCAGGGCGCGGTCATCGCGGGCCTGTACGCGGCGGGCAACAACTCCGCCGCCGTCATGGGCAACGACTACGCCGGCGCCGGCGCCACCATCGGCCCCGCCATGGTGTTCGGCTACATCGCGGCCAACCACCTCGCGGACGCCGACGCTCGTACCGGTTCGGAAACCACAGCGGCACAGGAGAACTGACATGGGACGCGTTGATTCCAAGGTCGTCATCGTCACCGGCGGTGCCCGGGGCATGGGCGCGGCCTTCGCCCGCAAGCTGGCCGCCGAGGGCGCGAAGGTGGTGATCACCGACGTGCTCGCCGAGGCGGGCGCGGCGGTCGCCGCCGAGATCGGTGACGCCGCCCGGTTCATCCCGCTCGACGTCACCGACGAGGCGGCCTGGAACGACGTGGTCGCGCAGACCGAGGCGGCCTTCGGGCCGATCTCGGGCCTGGTCAACAATGCCGGCATCGTGCACGTCGACCCGATCGAGAAGCTGTCGGAGGCCGACTACCGCAAGGTGATCGACGTCAACCAGGTCGGGGTGTTCCTGGGCATGAAGGCCGTCATCGGCTCCATGCGCCGCGCCGGGGTGGGTTCCATCGTGAACATCTCCTCGACCGGCGGCCTGATCGGCTACTCGAACATCCTCGGCTACGTGGCCTCCAAGTGGGCCGTGCGCGGCATGAGCAAAACGGCCGCACAGGAATTCGCGGCCGACAATGTCCGCGTCAACTCCGTGCATCCGGGCATCGTGGCCACCGAGATGGTGGCCGCGTCCGAGCGGTCGGCGAGCATCGCGGCCAACCAGCCCATCGCCCGACCGGCCACCCCCGAGGAACTCGCCAACATGGTGCTGTTCCTCATCTCCGACGACTCCTCCTACAGCACCGGCGCTGAGTTCATCGCCGACGGCGGCTTCACCACCCAGTAACAACTCCGTTGCGAGACAAGGAAACACCCATGAAGGACTTCCACGGCAAAGTCGCTGTGATCACCGGTGCGGGCGCGGGCATCGGCCGGGCCCTGGCCCTCGAGCTCGCTCGCAACGGGGCGCAGCTCGCGTTGTCGGGCCGCAATTACGACAATGTCGCCGAGACCGTGGCGCTGTGCGAGAAGGTGGGCGCCAAGGCCCGCGCCTACAAGCTGGACGTGGCCGACCGGGCCGCCGTCTACGCGCACGCCGACGAGGTCGTGGCCGACTTCGGCAAGGTCAATATCGTCATCAACAACGCCGGTGTCTCGCTGACCGCCAATATCGAGGAAGTCTCCTGGGAAGACCTGGAGTGGATCTTCGGCATCAACTACTGGGGCACCCTGCACGGCGTGAAGGCGTTCCTGCCGCACGTGATCGCCTCGGGCGACGGCCATTTCGCCAATGTCTCCAGCATGTTCGGCCTGGTGGCCTGCCCCAGCCAGGGCGGCTACAGCTCCTCCAAGTACGCCATGCACGCGATCAGCGACGCGCTGCGTCAGGAGATGATCATCGCGGGCCACCAGGTGGGCGTCTCCAGCGTTCACCCCGGCATGATCAAGACCGAGATCGCTTGGAAGGCACGGGCCGCCGCCACCCGCGACCGTGACGACCTGGCCGCCAACTTCGATCGCCTGGCCCAGACCAGCCCCGAGGACTGCGCCAAGGTCATCGTGAACGGCATCCGCAAGAACAAGCCGCTCATCCTGATCGGCAAGGACGCCAAGGCCATGAACGTCATGCGCCGCCTGCTCGGCTCGGGCTACATGAAGCCGCTGACGGCCCAGATGCGCAAGGAGATCTGAGCCGGCTCTCGGGAATTCCCGTGCCCCGGTGTGTTCGGCACCGGGGCACGAACCGAGGGCAGCGGTGGTCAACCCTGCTCGCCAGCCCTGCACCTCTCGGTGCGGGGCTAGCTCTCGTTGCCGCATAAATATGCTCTGAACTGCGGATATATATCGTCCCGATGAACGGGACCGCTCCGAATTGTGACCCCCGCAACAGCCACGATCGACGGGTGGCCCAGTAACGGGCCGGACCCGGAAGGACGGAGGCGTCCGATGCGCATCGGCATGCTCATGCCATATCTCGACGGACTGGTGACCTCGGGTGGATTCCTGCGGGAGTTCGCCGCGGCGGCCGAGGAATGCGGGCTGGAGTCGATCTGGACCGTGGAACACGTGGTGGTGGCCCAGGATTACGAGCCGCTGTACCCGTACTCGCCCGACGGGCGGATGCCGGGCGGCGGCGGTATCGGGGTGCCGATGACCGATCCGCTCGAGACCCTCGCCTTCGTGGCCGCGGCGTCGAGCACGGTGAAGCTGGGCACCGCCATGGTGGTGGCCCCGCTGCACAGCCCGGTGGTGCTGGCCAAGCGGGCGGCCACCCTGGACCGGATCTCGGACGGGCGGCTGCTGCTGGGACTCGGAATCGGCTGGCAGAAGGAGGAATACGCGGCGATCGGGGTGCCGTTCGAGGAGCGCGGCACCCGCCTCGACGACTGCATCGGCGCCATGCGGGAACTGTGGACACAGGCTCCCGCGACCTTCCACGGCAAGCACGTGTCGTTCGACGACCAGTTCTGTCAGCCGCAGCCCGAGCGCTCGATTCCGATCGTGCTGGGCGGCAACAGCGCCCCGGCCGTGCGCCGGGCGGCGCGGGTCGGCGACGGCTGGTTCCCGTACACGATCTCCGCGGAGGATTTCGCGCGCGGCGCGGACCGGATTCGCGAATTGTCCGCGGCGGCCGGACGTTCCGAGGACGCCGTCGAAATGACCATCTGGCCCGGGTCGTTCGACTTCGTGCGCGAGTTCGAGCCCGGCTACGTGCGCCCCTACGTCACCGCCGGTGCGAGCCGCATCGTGCTGACCCCGCCCATGTTCGGCCCGGAATCGCTGCTCAACGGCGTGGAAAACCTCGCGGCGTACGTGGATCGGTACCGCAACGACGTGGAGGCGAAGCTGTGAACCCCGCGACCCCCGTCCGCGTGTTCGACCGCGTGGTCCTGCCCGCCGACCGCGCCGAGGACTGGCTCACCCGCTGGCGCGGCGACTACCTGCCCGGCGCCACCGCGCGCGGCCTGCGCGCCCCGCAGGTGCTGCGTGAGCACACCGGCGCGGATTCGGTGGCCGTGCAGATCATCTGGGAGCTGCCGGGCATCTACGACTTCTACGGTATGCGCGCGGCCGCGGCCGCCGATCCGGGCGTCGCGGCGTTCTGGTCCGACACCGACGCGGTCGCCCTGACCAGGGAGCGTCACGTCATGGCGGTACAGGAGGCGCAGGCATGACCCGCTGGGTGATTCTCACCGCCCCGCCCGCCGAGGACGCCGACGGGCGTCTGTCCGCCTACGCTTCCGCGGCGGCCGCGAATCCCGGTGTCGCGCACTGCTCGGCCGGAGTCGATCTGCCGGGCAGTACCGGCGGACTGGGCGCGCTGTGGGACCTGACCACCGAGTCGACGCCCAGCGCGGTCCTGCCGGGCCTGATCGCGGACGCCGACCTGGTGCCGCTGGCCCCGGTGCACACCCGCGTGGTCCGCCTCGACGGGCCCCGCCGCGTCAAGCGCACCCTGCTGCTCACCGTCCGGGACGGCACGTCCCCGGAGACGGTGTCGCGCTTCGAATCGGACCTGATGGCCATGCCCGCTCACATTCCGGCCATCCGGTCCTGGTCGCTGAGCCGGGTGCCCGGCCACGCCCGCTGGACCCACGTCTGGGAGCAGGAGTTCGCCGATCCGGACGGACTCAATGGCGACTACCTGCTGCACCCGTACCACTGGACGCATGTCGACCGCTGGTTCGACGCCGAGATCCCGGGCTCCATCGTGGATCCGGCGATCGCCCACCTGTACCGCTGGGCCGACGGCCCGGTGCTGGGGAACTGATCAGGCCGGGTCGCGCAGGCGCTGTTTGAGCACCTTGCCGCCGGCATTGCGCGGGAGGTCGTCGACGAAGACGACCTCCCGCGGCACCTTGTAGCCCGCCAGCCGCGCGCGCGACCATTCGATGATGGGGGCCGGATCGGTGGCCGCCCCGGCGACGGGGACCACGACGGCGCGGCCCACCTCGCCGAGGCGCTGGTCGGGGATGCCGATCACGGCGACGTCCCGGATATCGGGATGCTGCAGCAGGACTCGTTCGATCTCGGCCGGGTAGGCGTTGAAGCCGCCGACGATGAACATGTCCTTGAGCCGGTCGGTGATGCGCAGGTAGCCGTCGGTGTCGAGGGTGCCGATATCGCCGGTGTGCAGGAAGCCGTCCGGGTCGATGGCGGCGGCGGTGGCCGCCGGATCGTCCAGGTAGCCGTACATGACATTGGGGCCGCGGACGGTGATCTCGCCCGGCTCGCCGGTGTCGAGGGGTTTGCCTTCCCGGTCGACGATGCGGATCTCACTGCCGGGCAGGGGTTTTCCGACGGTGTCGGCGGCCAGTTCGGCGGGGGAGTCGGGTGGGCAGATGGACACCACGCCGATCGACTCGGTGAGGCCGTAGGCGGTGAAGACGGCGGGAATGCGCAGGTCCTCGCGAATGCGGCGGACCAGTTCGGCGGGGATGGTGGCGCCGCCGGTGCCCGCCAGGCGGAGCGAGCCGAGCAGGTAGTCGTCGGGGTCGGCGGCGAGCAGGTCGGTGAAAAGGGTTGGCGGCCCGGCCAGGACGGTGATGCGTTCGCTCTCGATCAGGTGCAGTGCGGTGGCGGCGTCGAAGCGTTCCATCGGGACCATGGTGGCGGTGCGTAGCAGGCAGGCCAGGATGCCCGCCTTGTAGCCGAAGGTGTGCGAGAACGGGTTCGCCAGCAAATATCGGTCCCGCGGGCGCAGGGTGACGACCTCGGACCAGCGGGCGAAGACCTCGAGGGTCTGGCGGTGGGTGGCCAGCACGCCGCGCGGGGCGCCGGTGGTGCCGGAGGTGAACAGGATGTCGGAGACGGACTCCGGGTCGACGGCGGCGGTGCGTTCGATCGCGGACTGCGGCTCGATCACCGCGCCGGGGGCCAGGAACCCCGCCCACGAGCTGATGTCCCAGTCCGCCGCGCTCTCGCCGCGGGCGTCGTCGAGCAGGATGAGATGTTCCAGATCCGGTAGCCCGACACCGGATTCGGCGAGCATGGCCGGATAGTCCGCGCCCAGGAACTCCTGCACGGTGCACACGGCCTTGGCGTGGCTGCGGGCCAGCACCTCGGCGGTCTCCGGGCCGCGCAGCCGGGTGCTGATCGGCACCAGGGTCGCGCCCGCGCCGAGCAGGCCGAGGGCGGTCACGATCCAGCGGACACTGTTGGGGGCCCAGAGCCCGACCCGGTCGCCGGCCTCCAGACCCGAGGCGATCGCGGCCCGCGTCACCGCGGCGGCCTCGTCGGCCAGCTCGGCGAACGTGAGCCGTCCGGCCGGTCCGGCAATGGCCACCGCCTCCGGGTACCGTCGCGCCCGATCGGCCACCAGCGCCGGGATGGTCGTCACGGGTCCGACCGCGGAGATGCCGCCCGAGTGCCGCCGATCCATCCGCCCATCCTGCACCACCGCCCACACCCGATCGCCCGTTTTCGCCGTGCCATCCCGGTGACCGGGCGTGCCATGGTGCGACGGGTTTTCAGGCGCGGCGGGCGGGTGCGGGGGCGCGCCCATTCCGGTCATCGGGATGGGACTTGGGGGTGCGGGGCGTCACACGGCACCCTCGTTGTAGTGGAACCGTCGGGGGGACGGATATTGCCCGGCAGGCCGCTCGAGCAGCGGCGGAGCGCTGGAGTGCGAATGAATCCAGAATCTCGAAGGAGTGACATGACGGCCGGAACGGAGCTTGCGCAGCGCCAGGACCTCGCGGCGGGCGCGACCACCGTTGTCGAACTCGACGGCGCGTGCGGCTTGTCGCGGGACAAGATCGGCGGCAAGGCGTGGAGCATCGATCACATGCGGGCGCTCGGGCTGCCGGTGCCGCCCGCGTTCGTGATCACCACCGACGGCTGGGCCGACTACACCACCCGCGGCGCCATCGCCGAGGAGATCTGGGCGCAGGTGCTCGAGGGCATCGCCATGATCGAGCGCGGCACCGGCCGCCGCTTCGGGTCGGCGGACCGCCCGCTGCTGGTGTCGGTGCGTTCGGGCGCGGCGATCTCCATGCCCGGCATGATGGACACCGTCCTCAACCTGGGCATGACCGACGCGGTGCAGCAGGCGCTGGCCGCTGAGACCCGCAACCCCGGCTACGCCGAGGACACCCGCTCCCGCTTCGTGCACCAGTACCGCGAGACCGTGCTCGGCGACGCGAACGGCGCCGTCCCGGCCGACCCGTGGGATCAGCTGCGCGGCGCCATCGAGGCCGTGTTCCGGTCCTGGGATTCCCCGCGCGCCAAGACCTATCGCGCCCATCGCGGCCTGGCCGACACCATGGGCACCGCGGTCACCGTGCAGGCCATGGTGTTCGGCAACCTCGACGAATCGTCCGGCACCGGCGTGCTTTTCAGCCGCAACCCGAACACCGGCGACACCCCCGTCTACGGCGAGTGGCTGGTCGGCGGACAGGGCGAGGACGTGGTGTCCGGCCGCCTGACCCCGCGCCCGCTCGACGATCTGGCGCGCACCCAGCCCGCGGTGCACGAACGGCTCATCGCCGCCGCGAAGCTGCTCGAGCACGACGGCCGCGACCTGCAGGACATCGAGTTCACCGTCGAGTCCGGCACCTTGTGGCTGCTGCAGTCGCGTCCGGCCAAGCGCTCGGCGCGCGCCGCGGTGCGCACCGCCGTCGCCATGGTCGAGGAGGGCCTGATCAGCGCCGACGAGGCCCTGGATCGGGTGACCCCCGATCAGGTGCGCGAGGTGCTGCGCCCCGCCTCCGGTGACACCGGCGGCCAGGAGCCGCTCGCCCGCGGCGAATCCGCCTGCCCCGGACTGGCTTCCGGTGTGGTCGTGACCGATCCCGACGAGGCCGAGACCCGTGCCGAGGCGGGCGAGGACGTCATCCTGGTGCGTCCCACCACCAGCCCCGACGATCTGCACGGCATGATCGCCGCGCGCGCCATCGTCACCGAATTGGGCGGCACCACCTCGCATGCCGCGCTGGTGAGCCGGGAACTCGGCCGCCCCTGCGTGGTCGGCTGTGGTCCGGGCGTGGTGGCCGCGCTGACCGGCAAGACCGTGACCGTGGACGGCGGCGCGGGCCTGGTGCTGCCGGGCGAGGTCATCGCCAAGCCGGTCGAGCAGGCCGTGCTCGACGACGTCCGCCAGCTCGCCCAGTGGGCGGGCGTGGACGGCGAGCAGCTGGCCGAGCGCCTGGAAACCCGTTCCGCCGCAATCGAGAACGACGAGCAGGAGGAAGTGACCGCCGTGGACGCTCCCGTCACCGAACTGGCCGTGCTGCGGCTGGTCGGCATCAAGGGCCGGGTGAACGCCGACAACCTGGCGCTGAGCCTGTTCGCCGACACCGCCGAGATCGCCTCCTGCTGTGAGGGTTTGGTGAACGCCGGCTACTGCGCCACCACCCCGGCCGGATTCCGCATCACCCCCGAGGGCCGCCCGCGCCTGGAGCAGCTGCTCGCCGAGGAGCGCGGCACCGTCGACGCGGCCGCCATGACCGCCGCCTACGACGAGTTCTGCGTCTTCAACGCCGACCTCAAGGTCATCATCACCGACTGGCAGATGAAGGACCCGGCCACGGTCAACGACCACGCCGACGCCGACTACGACGCCTCGGTGCTGGCCCGCCTCAACGCCACCCACCAGACCCTGCGCCCGCTGATCGCCCACCTGGGCGGCCTGGCCCCGCGCCTGTCCCGCTACCTGGATCGCCTGGACCGCGCCGTCGAACGCATCGGCGAGGGTGACCACACCTATGTGGCGCGTCCGATCATGGACAGCTACCACACGGTCTGGTTCGAGCTGCACGAAGACCTGATCGGCTTGTGCGGCCTGACCCGCGCCGAAGAGGCGGCGGCCGGCCGTGCCCACTGATCCCGTGAGCACCGACGCCGTGACCGAGCGCTGGGTCGACTTCGACCAGATCGACAATGTCCGCGACCTGGGCGGCCTGCCGGTCACCGGCGGCGGCACCACCCGCTTCGGCGTGGTGCTGCGCTCGTCCACCCTGCAGCAGGCCACCTGCGACGACCTGTCGCATCTGGTCGGCAAGCTGGGCCTGCGCACGGTCATCGACCTGCGCCTGCCCGACGAGGTGGAACGCGAGGGCTACGGCCTGATCGGCGACGCCGAGGTCCACATCGCGAATCTCCCGATCCGCAAGTCGCCCCAGTCCTCGTTGGCGGCACGGGATCTGGTCCCCGACAAGACCCGCGTCGACCTGACCGACCTCTACGGTCAGCTGCTGCGCGGCAGCGGTGAGCACATCGTCGCCGCGGTCCGCCTGATCATCGACCCGGACAAGCAGTCCCTGCTGTTCCACTGCGCCGCGGGCAAGGACCGCACCGGCGTGCTGGCGGCCATCCTGCTCGACGCGGTCGGCGTCCCCGCCGCGGCCATCGCCCACGACTACGCCCTCACCAACGAGCGCATCCAGCGGGTCCGCGACCGCCTCGACGCCCTCCCGTCGTATGAGGGCCTGCCGCAGACGAATACCGGCATCCTGGCCGTCTCCCCGGAGGTCATGCACGGCTTCCTGACCAACCTGCACGCCGACCACGGCGGCGCCGCGGCTTGGCTGCTGACCAACGGCCTGTCGGAATCCGAGCTCCAGCGTCTGCGCGACACCCTGGTCGCCTGAGCTGTCGTAGTACCGCCGATATCCGCGCCGGGCGTGTCACACGCCCGGCGCCGGAGTCGTTCAGAGGGAATCGCGCTGCCGGAGCCGGCCGCCCGGCTCGAGTTCCACCACCGTGTCGATCCCGATCCGGCGCAGGAACGCGAAATCGTGGCTGATCACCAGAATCGCGCCGCGATAATCGGTCAAGGCGTCGATGAGTTGCTCGACGCTGCCGATATCGAGATTGTTCGTCGGCTCATCCAGGATCAACAGTTGCGCCGGCGGCTCGGCGAACAACAGGCGCGCCAGCGACACCCGGAAGCGTTCACCGCCCGACAGCGTGGCCGCGGGCCGTTCCACGCTGGTGCCGCGAAGTAGCAAGCGGGCCAGGTGATTACGGACGGTGACGGTCGGGGTGCCGACGGCCACCGCGCGCACATTGTCCAGTGCGCTGGCGTTCTCGTCCAGATTGTCCAATCGTTGCGGCAGATAGCCCACCCGGTCGGTCAGCAAGACGCCGCGTTCGGGATGTGTGCCGCTGAGCATGTTCTCGATCAGCGTCGACTTGCCCGCGCCATTGGGGCCGACCAGGGCGACGCGCTCCGGCCCCTGGATGATGACGGTGCGGTCGCCGTCGCTCAGTTCCGCGATGCGGCGGCTGCGCGGCACATCCGGGTCGGGCAGCTCGAGGCGAATGTGCTCGTCGTCGCGGACCCGGGCGGCTGCGGCGTCCAAAGTATCCTGGGCCGCACGGATTTTCGCGTCGAGGGTGGTGCGCAGGGCCCCCGCGGAGCCTTGCGCCTTGCTGGCCCGGTTGCCGGCGAGGATGCGCGGGATGCCGCCGTCGCGCTGGGTGGCGCGGGCGGTGCGCTCGCGCCGGGCGAGTTTGGTCTCGGCCTCGATCCGCTGCCGTTTCTCGACCTTCAACGCCTGCTCGGCGCTGCGGGCGGCCTGCCGGGCGGCGGCCTGCTCCTGCTCGACGTACTGTTTCCACGCGCTGTAGGGCCCACCGAACACCTCCAGCGACGCGCCGCGCAGTTCGGCGGTGGCGTCCATATGCTCGAGCAGTTCGAGGTCGTGGCTCACCACGACGAGAGTGCCTGGCCACGAATCCACGAATTCGGTGAGGGTGGAACGGGTTTCGCGATCCAGATTGTTGGTCGGCTCGTCGAGCAGCGTGATGGGTGTACGCCGGACCCGCAGGCCGGTGATCGCGACGAGCACGGCTTCGCCGCCGGAGATCTCACCGACCTTGCGATCGAGATCGGCTGCGCCGAAACCGATGTCGTGAAGGGCTTCCTCGGCGCGCGACTCGATATCCCAGTCGTCGCCGATCTTTTCGAAGTGCGCTTCGTCGGCATCGCCGGATTCGATCGCTCGCAGGGCCGCGAGTTCGCCTGCGATACCGAGTAATTCGGCGATGGTGGCCTCGCGACCGAGGGTGAGCGTCTGCGGGAGGTATCCCACTGCCCCGGAGGTCTCGATGCGTCCGGAGGTCGGTGTCAGGATCCCGGCGATCAGCCGCAACAGCGTCGATTTGCCGGCGCCGTTACGCCCGACCAGACCGGTGCGCCCGGCGGTCAGGCTGCCGGTCAGCCCGGACAGTGCGACAACGCCGTCGGGCCATTCGAAGGACAGATCCCGCAGGGTGATGGCTGAGGGCATGGATGTGGACATGGGTCGTCGACTCTTTCCTGCTCGTGTGTGAGCGGGCCGCGTGAATTCCAAGGGGTGCGGAAGCAGACGAAGGCGTATCGGGCGCTTCGGAAAAGGTGTGAGGAAATGCGCCGCCTTCGACTGGGCGGCTAGATTCTGTCGACTTCCTCGATGAGCACTCAGCCACCTTACCAGCGGCCCTGACGGAGGAGCCGGGCATTTCCCGGGGCCTCGCGGGTCCTACGTCGTCATCGAGAACCGATGCTGACGCTGGTCACCGCACCGGCCGGGGTGGCGAGCCACGGGAGCAGCCGCTCGGCTTCGGCCTGAACGGCGGACTCGTCGCCCGGCGTGAGCGGATGCCACGGGGTGACCCGCAGCGTCGAACCGTCCACGTCCCAGCGGCCGTGCACGAAGCCGTCGACGAGATACATGGGGACGCCGCCGGACGCGATCCTGGCGATCCGTGCCCGATCCTCGTCGCGAATGATGCGGCGGCGATCGCGGTGGCCGAGGCAGGAATTGTCGAACGCCGGGAGGAATCGGACCGGGGCGGGCAGGTCCGGCTCCGCAATGGGCGCGTCCGGGAGATCGAACAACTCCCGGCCGGCGTCATCCCGCAGCACACGGAGTTCCGATCGCATCGTGTCCAGCACCTCGGCCAGCCGCGTGACGCCCGCGAACTCCTGAATATCGGCCGGTGTCGCGGGACCGTACGCGGCCAGATACCGGCGGATCAGTGTCTCGGGCCGCGGGCCGTCGGCCAGCGGCGCGCCGATCACCTCCTCGGCCAAGGCGACCGACACCGGGCGCCCACGCCAAGCACCCCACGCTCCCGCGTCGGGGGTGTGCACCAGCGGGTGGATGATGCCGAGCGCGTGAACCAGGAAACGGGATTCACGGCCGGGGAACCGTGCGGTCAGCAGCTTGCCGAGCTCGCGCCGCGAAATCCCCGTGCCCGTCAGGAATTCCGCTCCAGCCGAGGCCAATTCGCCGATGTCGAGCCCCGCGACGGCGTCCCGGAAGTACGCCGACCGAAAGGTGGGCTCGATGGCAGGCCGAACCGTCGGAAACAACCAGCGGTAGTCCTCGGCATCTGTCAAATGCACGGTGCGTCGAATCGTAGTGGCCCGCAGCACACTTCGATCCTCCAGCACCGCCGCCAGGTCCTCGCGCCGAAACCCCTCCAATCGCGACCACAGTCCCACATACGGCCAGTTCGGCTCTTGCGCCTGCACCGCGACCAGATGCCGGATCAAATCGGCGGCGGAGACGCTGACCCGCTCGTTCAACCTCTGGCGCAGCAGCAGCGTCCGGTTCAGGGTGCTCAGCGAAAGTGTCTGCATAAGTCGATTGTCTGGCTGATATAGGACTGTTTTCGTCCTAGATCTGCGGCCCTGGATAAGACCAAAGAACAAGACCAAAGACGAGAAGCCAAGGGATAAAAGACGCCTGGAGAAGAAGGAAAGCCTGGTTGAGCTTGGGTGGCCCGTTCGCCTACCAGCCCCCACCGGTAAGGGCAGGAGAAGAGAGGGAGGGTGGCCGAGCTTGCGAGGTTCCTCACCTTCCAGCCCCCTCATGGCTCGGTCGCTCATCGTCCCGGCGCGCGGGAAGATCAGCGTCGTGGCAGGCGGCGCAAGGCAGGCGCGGCGGGGCATGCACTGTGGAGCTGGCGGGGCGGGCAAGCGCGGTGGGGTTATCTGTGGAGGTTCTTTGGGCTTTGTCTCGAGAAGGTGATGCGTGCGGTCCGTGGGCTGGGATCGCAGGCTGACGGCTCCCAGCCTGGCGTCAGCCCAAGTCCGGCAGGGCAGGCGAGGTGACCACACTTTCCGTTGTTTTGCGCACGCCAGCAGCGCACGAGCAGCTGGGTGTCATGCTGCCCGTGAGCGCCACGTTCGGCAGCTGGAATCGATGGCAGCGGCGATGGCCTGCCCGACGTGATGGCGATCGTTCACTTGTGGGGTGCCTGTGGGGTCAAGACTCTTCGGAGCAATCCACCCAGTGCGGCCCGCATAGGGCGAGTCTTTACCCATCACAACGGTTTTCCAGCCGTCGGGGCCGTCGTTGATCAACGCGTGGCAGTGGTCGCACGCGAGTGTGAGGTTGTTGATGTCGGTCGGTCCGCCTTTGGCCCAGTCGGTGACGTGGTGGGCGGCGCACATGTTCGCGGGTTGTTCACACCCCGGTCGGGTGCAGCCTTTGTCTCTGGCCAACAGGGCCAGGCGTTGGGCGCGGTTGGCGGTTCGGCGGGAACGCCGCAGGTAGAGCGGCATTCCGTCGCCGTCGAGGACCGCGATGACCGGTTTGGTGCCCTCGGCCATCTTCAACGCTTCGTTGATCGAGATCTGGGTGCCGGAGGCGGTGGTGGCGACGCCGGTGCCGTTCTCGAGGTCGGTCAGGCTCATGGTGAGCACCACCTCGACGGGCAGGCCACGGTGCATGCCGAGGGTCCGCATGTTCACACCCGGCTGCACCAGGGCCAGCAGCGCGTCGTGGGTGCGCTGCCCGGCATCGCGACGGTCACGACGCGCGGCGGCGTCGAGAACACTGTCGGCGATGAACCCGCCGGTGGCGGTGGGGCTTTCGGGGTCTTCGACGTTGCACATGCCGGTCCGGGCGAGCTTGGCGAACACCGCGTCCAGGCACGCCCGCAGCTCGGGAGTGATCCAGCCCTCGATGCGGCTCATGCCGTCCACGCCCGGGCGACACACCGTGATCCCGCGACGGCGACGACGATCGGCGTCCGACACCACTTTGCCGTCGGGATCCAGGCGGGCGACGATGTCGCGCCCGATCTTCAGCAGGTCATCGGGCCACCCGTTGCGCGAGTAGTCGACCAGGATCCGCTCGGCCTCCGCGCGCGCCTCGGTAGGCACGTCCACGGGCAGATGGTTCATCACGTCCATGATGTGGCGCACGTGGTCACGCGAGATCTCGCCTGCGGCAAACGCTTCGGCCATCACCGGCAAAACCGCGGGACGCAGGTGACCGGTGGGTTCGAAGAATTCTCCGCAGTGGTGGGTCACCTTCACTCGCAGCGCCGCGTCGTAGCGCGAGAGGCCGAGGGTGTGGCGCAGGAACGGCACCATCTTCCCGGCCCCGCTACGTGAATGCAGCGACCGCTCCCCGGCCTCGCTGATCAAACGGGTATCGAGCGCGGCCAGCTGACGCTTGCACGCTTCGAGCTTCTGCATCAACGCCACGACATCGCCGTCGGAGAACTCGGCCAGCTTCCCGGTCTGTACGGATTCGGACAAGGTCGAGACCGCGGCCGTCAGTTCAGCGATGCCGCAGTCGTCGAGTGTCACTCCGTTCGAATCCATGTGCTAATTCTACCGCCATCCAAGCATCGCGACAGGCGAATTCCAGTGTGATGCAATGTATTTCAGAATTCTGAAATTGAAATATGAACGACCAGTTTGTGATCATCTTCGATGCGCCCGCGAATGCGCACCCCACCACGATCGAGTTTCATGATTCGATGTTTCTCCCGGAGTGGCCGAGCCTTCGCTCCGGTGATCGTGTGCGTCTCGTCCTGGACCGAGGAGAGATATGAGCGAGGTGCGGGCGGGAGAGTTCCGGCACATCTATGACCCGAGCGAGCCCGGTCGGCGCTGGTATATCAATGACCACACGCTGATCCGGGACGCCGGCGGGCGGTGGCATCTGTTCGGGATCACGCATCCGGAACCGGCGGACCCCTTCGACGAGACCGAGTTCGCGCACGCCACTGCGGACGATCCGCGCGGTCCGTGGACCAAGCATCCGCCTGCGCTGACCGTGGATCGAGAGCGCGGGGAGCGGCATCTCTGGGCGCCGTTCGTGGTCCGGCACGGCGATCGGTACTGGATGTTCTACGACGGTGGTGGAACCGACCGCACGGCAACCGGTATGGGGCTGGCGACCTCGACGGATCTGTTCACCTGGACCCGGCACCCGGCGAGCCCGGTATTCCGCGACGGCTACGACGCGCGCGACCCCATGGTGCTGCGGGTCGACGGCCGGTGGGTCATGTACTACTGCGCCACCAGTACCCCGGCGGGCGGCAATCACGTCGTCGCCTATCGCACCAGCGCCGACCTGGTGCACTGGAGTGACCGGCGCATCGCCTTCACCGACCCCACGACCGGCACCGGCGCGGGCAACACCGAATCGCCGTTCGTCCTGCGCCACGCCGATCACTGGTATCTGCTGATCGGACCGCGCCCGGACTACACCGGCACCGAGATCTTCCGCGGTGACAACCCATTTCATTTCGACCCGTCCGCCCGCGTGGGCTGGATCCCGGCGCACGCGGCGGAGGTGATCGTGCACGACGACGCCCACTGGGTCACTCACGCGGGCTGGGGGCAGGGTGGAGTCGCGCTGGCCCCCTTGCGCTTCCCGGCCGGGCGGCGCGACCCGCACTGACGCGAAAATCCGATTTCGGGCGTGGCGTGCGGTCTGAACTGGGATTCTGGACGGAGAGTCGAGAGTCCCACCCAGTGCTGACGATCAGAACGTTGCGGGGAGGCAGGCACCATGGCCCGAATCGGCGTGATCAGTCTTTCCGACGGCCGCGACTATGTGCACGGCGGCATCGTCGGATTCATCAAGACCGCGGAGGATCGGCTGGTGGCCGAGCTGACCGCGGCCGGGCACACCGTGATTCGAGGCCGGGAACCGGTCGCGGGCAATGACCGGGCCGTGGAGGTGGCCCGGCGGGTGGAGGCCGCGGGGGTGGATCTGACCGTGCTGCATTACGCGGTGTGGGCGTTCCCGCACTTCACCATGCTGGCGGCGGGCGCGCTGCGGGGACCGCTGCTGCTGTTGTCGAATATCGATCCGGTGCAGCCGGGCATGGTGGGGATGCTGGCGGCGGGCGGTGCCCTCGATCAGATCGGGCGCGAGCACGCCCGGCTGTGGGGCGACCCGGCCGATCCGGAGCTGATCGCGGCGATCGGGGACCGGGCGCGGGCCGCGGCGGCGGTGGCGAGCCTGCGGGGCAGCACCTTCGGACGGTTCGGCGGGCGGCCCATGGGAATGAACACGGCGGTCGCCAATACCGATCAGTGGCAGCGGGTGTTCGGGATCGACGTGGAGGAGATCGACCAGTGGGAGATCGTGCGCCGCGCCGACCAGGCCGACGCCGGTGAGGCGCGGGCGGCGCGAGAATGGCTGGAGCGCAATGCCGCCGGGGTGCACTACGACGGGGTCAAGCTGACGCCCGACCTGCTGGAACGCCAGCTGCGCTCCTATCTGGCGGTGCGGGATCTGATCGCGGAATGGCGGCTGGACTTCTCCGGCATCAAGGGCCAGCCGGAACTCACCCAGAACTTCGCCACCATGGACATCACCGAGGCGTTCCTCAACGACCCCTACGACTGGAACGGCCCCAAACAGCCGCACGTCTGCGCCACCGAGGCCGATATGGACGGCGCGCTCACCATGCAGCTGCTCAAGCAGATCTCCGGCACCCCGGTGCTTTTCGCCGACGTCCGCCACTACCACGCCGACCGCGACATCTGGGACCTGTGCAATTCCGGCCAGCACGCCACCTGGTACGCGGCCCGCAGCGACGACCCGTCCGAGAACCTGGCTCGGGTGCACCTGTACCCGGAGGTGTTCTTCTTCCCGGCGGGCGGCGCGTCGGTGCACCACCTGGCCGCGCCCGGCGAGATGACCTTCGCCCGCCTCACCCGCCGCGACGGCGATTACCGCATGCAGCTCATGCTCGGCGCGTTCGAAACCTATGACGAGGCCACCAACGAAGCGCTGATGAAGCAGTCCACCTGGGAATGGCCGCACGCCTTCGCGCGCCTGGACGCCGACGCCGGGGACTTCCTGTCCCGCTTCGGCGCCAACCACATTCACGCCGTCCCCGGTGATCAGCGCGCCACCGTGCGCGCGGCCTGTGAGCTGCTGGGCCTCACCCTCGACGAATTCACCCGGGCGGGCTGACATGCTCCTCGGCATCGATATCGGCACCTCCGGATCCAAGGGCGTCCTGACCGGCCGCGACGGCGTGGTCGCCCGGCGCGTCGAACGACCGCACGGGGTGTCGACGCCCCGGCCCGGCTGGGTGGAGCACGACGCGGAGGCGGTCTGGTGGGCCGACTTCGTGGCCATCGCCCGCGACCTGGTGGCGGCGGTGGACGGTGAACCCATCGACGCGCTCGCGGTGAGCGGCATCGGCCCGTGCCTGCTGCCCGCCGACGCGGACGGCCGCCCGCTGCGGCCCGCCATCCTGTACGGGGTCGACACCCGTGCGAGCGTCGAAATCGAGGAACTGGACGCGGAACTGGGGCCACTGACCGTGCTGGAGAGGTGCGGGTCGCCGCTCACCAGTCAGGCCGTCGGACCAAAACTGCGCTGGCTCATCCGGCACGAGCCGCGGGTCTGGTCCGCCACCCGAATGTTGTTGATGGCCAGTTCGTTTCTCGTGCACCGCTTGACCGGCCGCTACGTCCTCGATCATCAGTCGGCCAGCCAGTGCGTGCCCATGTACGACCTGTCGGCCCGCGAGTGGGCCACCGACTGGGCCGAATCCGTCGCGCCCGGGCTGCGCCTGCCCGAATTGGCCTGGCCCACCGAGACAGTCGGCCGCGTCACCCCCGAGGCGGCCGCCGTCACCGGCCTGCCCGCCGGTCTCCCGGTCACGACCGGCACCATCGACGCCTGGGCCGAGGCGGCCGGGATCGGTGTCCGCGCCCCCGGCGACTGCATGATCATGTACGGCACCACCATGTTCCTCACCCAGGTACTCGCCGACCCGCGCCCTCAGCCGGGCCTGTGGACCACCTGCGGAACCTGGCCCGGCACCTACACGTCCGCCGCCGGCATGGCCACTTCCGGCGCGATCACCGACTGGCTGCGGGCCCTCACCGGCAGTGCGTTCGCCGAACTCCTCGACGAGGCCGCCCATGTCCCGCCGGGCTCCCGCGGCCTGCTGGTGCTGCCCTACTTCGCGGGCGAACGCACCCCGCTGTTCGACCCGAACGCCCGCGGCCTGATCGCGGGCCTCACCCTCACCCACCAGCGGGCCGACCTCTACCGCGCCGTCCTGGAGGGCATCGGCTACGGCGTCCGCCACAACCTGGAGGCCATGGCCGCGGCGGGCGCCCCCGCCTCCCGCCTGGTCGCGGTCGGCGGCGGCACCAAGGGCGGCCTGTGGACCCGCATCGTCTCCGACATCACCGGTCTGCCCCAACAGCTTCCGGCCGACACCGTCGGCGCGGCCCTCGGCGACGCCCTGCTCGCCGCCGAGGCCGTGGGCCTGGACACCTCGGCCTGGAACCCGATCATCGCCACGATCGAACCGGATCCCGACACCACCGCCCACTACGGTCCGTACTACCGCCACTACCGATCCCTGTACGAGACAACGAAATCCACCGCCCACTTCCTCGCCCGGGAGCAACACCGCGCCGCACCCTGACCCACGGCGCGGGTCCGCGCTTCTGAACGGCTACGCCGCCGCGGCGAATCCGGCGCGCAGATCGGCGAGGATGTCGTCGATCCCCTCGATTCCGACGGCCAGGCGGATCAGGCCCGGCGTGACGCCCGCCGCGAGCTGCTGCTCCGGCGTCAGCTGCGAGTGGGTGGTCGAGGCCGGGTGGATGACCAGCGAGCGTACGTCGCCGATATTGGCGACATGGCTGTGCAAGGTCAGGGCGTCCACGAACCGCTTGCCCGCGTCCACCCCGCCGGCCAGCTCGAACCCGATGATCGCGCCGACACCCTTGGGAGCCAGCTGCTTTCCGCGCTCGTACCACGGCGAGGAGGGCAGGCCCGCGTAGGAGACGGCCGTCACCTCGGGCCGCCCGGTCAGGAACTCGGCCACCGCGGTCGCATTGGCTACGTGCCGCTCGAGGCGCAGGCTCAGCGTCTCCAGGCCCTGGCTGATGAGGAAGGCGTTGAACGGCGAGATCGCCGAACCCAGATCGCGCAGCAGCTGCACCCGCGCCTTGAGCGCGTACGCCGGTGCGCCGAGATCGGCGTACACCACACCGTGGTAGCTCGGGTCGGGTTCGGTGAAGCCGTCGAAACGTCCACTGCGCCAGTCGAAAGTGCCGCCGTCGACGATCACGCCCGCGACGGCCGCGCCGTGCCCGCCCAGGTACTTGGTCGCCGAATGCACGACGATGTCCGCGCCGTGCGCGAACGGCTGGATGAGGTACGGGGTGGCGACGGTGTTGTCGACGATGAGCGGAATCCCCGACCCGTGCGCGACCTCCGCGATCCCGGGGATGTCGAGCAGGTGGTTCTGCGGGTTGGACACCGTCTCCCCGAAGAACGCCTTGGTGTTCGGCCGGATCGCCGCCCGCCACTGGTCGAGGTCGTCCGGATCCTCGACGAAGCTCACCTCGATGCCCAGCTTCGGCAGCGTGTACCGGAACAGGTTGTAGGTGCCGCCGTACAGCCGCGGGCTCGACACGATGTGATCCCCGGCGCCCGCCAGGTTCAGGATCGCGAAGGTCTCCGCCGCCTGCCCGGAGGCCAGCAGCAAGGCGGCCACGCCGCCCTCGAGCGCCGCGATCCGCTGTTCCACGGCGTCCTGGGTGGGGTTCATGATGCGGGTGTAGATATTGCCCGGTTCGGCGAGCCCGAACAGCGCGGCGGCGTGGTCGGTGTCCCGGAACGCGTACGACGTGGTCTGGTAGATCGGCAGCGCGCGGGCTCCGGTCGTGGCGTCGGGCGCCTGACCCGCGTGAATCTGCTTGGTCTCGAAACTCCAGGTGGCGGTGGGGTCTTCGGGCAGGGCGGTGTCGGTCATCGGGGGCCTCCGGTGGTGGGTTCGCGGTTACTGGGTGACGAGTGTGGTCTCGACCGGCGTGCGGCCGGTGGTGAGGTCCAGGACCGGGCAGTGCTCGTCGACCGCCCGCTGCAGTTCGGCATAGCGCGCGGCGGATTCGGGACCGCTGACCCGGACGGTGACGCGGACCGCCTGGAAGCCGGGCCGGACCGTGTCGTCCAATCCGAAGAAGCCGCGCACGTCGAGATCGCCCTCGGCTTCGATGGCCAGGTCGTCGATGGTGACGCCGAGGCGCTGCGCCCAGAACCGGTAGGTCACCACCTGGCAGGCGATCAGCGAGGCCAGATACACCTCCACCGGGTTGGGCGCGGAGCCGTCGCCGCCCAGCGCGGGCGGCTCGTCCACCCGAACCGTGTAGCGGCCCAGCGCGATTGCGCTGCCGACCGTGCCCTCCGGGGTGCCCGCGGCGCGGAAGACCACGGTGGCCTGGGCGGGGTCCGCGGCCACCGCGCGGCCGGTCGCCTCGACGATATCGTTCAACGGGGTGCTCAGCTCGGTCGTCATACCGGGTGAAGCTACGACTCGGCGACCGGTGCTGACGATGGTTGAACTCGCCGTGAGCGCAATAGCCACCGTGCATCCCGGCCCTCGGCTACCGGTTCGACATGTGATGGTTACCAACTGGACGGTCGTTCGGCAGACACGGTGACACCGGGGTGGTATGAATTCGCGGTGGCATGGACTTTGCGGCTCAGCGAGGACGAAGAAGCTGCGCTGGGCGCGCAGGCGGCGATGGAAGGGCGATCCAAACAGGAGATCGCCCGCGACGCCATCCGGAACTACATCACCCGGCACCAGACCTGGGACGACTACCTGTCGGACGGGCCGGTCGTCTACGGATAGTAGGTGTCTCTGATCTCGGCGTAGCGCTGGCGGATCGCGGCGCCGACTCCCGCTGCCAGGGTGTGGAATTCGGTGCCCGGCGGGGTGGGCCAGCGGGGTGGGCGGGGGCCGCCGCGCAGGGCCCAGGCGGCCTGACGGGCCGCGCCCAGGGCGACGTACTCGCTCGGGTTGGGGACCGTGACGGTGCGGCCGAAGATGGTCGCGGCCGCGTGGGCGATCAGGCGGGAGCGGGATGCGCCGCCGATCAACAGGATTCGATGCGGGACCGTCGGCAGGCGGTCCAGCGCCTCGGCGATATTGCACAGCATGCCCTCGATGGCGGCACGGGCCAGGTGGTGCGGCCGCATAGTGTGCGGGCGCAGGCCGTGCAGGCTGCCGGTGGCGTGTGGCAGGTTCGGGGTGCGCTCGCCCGCGATATAGGGGAGCAGGGTGAGACCGTCGGCGCCGGCGGGGGATTGCGCGGCCAGCACTTCCAGACCGGACACATCGGTGCCGAGCAGGACCGCCGTGGCGTCCAGGACCCGGGCGGCGTTGAGCGTGCAGACCAGCGGCAGGAACGCGCCGGTGGCGTCGGCGAATCCGTTGACCGCCCCGGAGGGATCGGCGCTGGGGTGCGCGGCCCGGGTGAACACGGTCCCGCTGGTGCCCATCGACACCACCACGTCCCCGTCCGCGATGCCCAGTCCCAGGGCCGCGGCCGCGTTGTCGCCGGTGCCCGCGGCCACCAGCCGCCCGCCCGGCGTGTGCCCGGCGATCTCGGCGGGCGCGAGCACCCGGGGCAAGGCCGGATTGCGCCCGCGGAAGGCCATGGCCAGCAGGTCGGTCCGATAGGTTCCGGCGGCCGGGGACCAGTACCCGGTGCCGGAGGCGTCGCCGCGGTCGGTGGTGGGCTCGGTGGCCGGATCGCCGCCGCGCAGCTGCCAGGTCAGATAGTCGTGGGGGAGCAGGACCCGGACCGTCCGGTCGGCCAGTTCGGGTTCGTGGTCGGCGAACCAGCGCAGCTTGGCCACGGTGTGCGCGGCCAGCGGCACGCTGCCCACCGCGTCCGCCCACGCCTGCGGCCCGCCCAGCTCGCCCACCAGCTGACTGGCCGCCTCCGCCGAGCGAGTGTCGTTCCACAGCAGCGCGTCCCGCACCGGATGCCCGGCGGCGTCGAGCACCACCAGCCCGTGCTGCTGCCCGGCCACCGCGATGGCCTCCACATCGCGCATCATGCGGTCACACGCCGCGCGCAGCGCCTCCCACCACATGGCCGGCGGCACCTCGGTACCGTCGTGGTGCGGAATCTGGCGCTGCCGCAATACCGTTCCGGTATCGGCGTCGCACACCACGATCTTGCAGGACTGAGTGGAGGAATCCACTCCGGCAACGACCGCCATTGGCCACCACCCTCTATCGTGCCGCCCGTCCGGGATGCAGCTGGATCTTGCGTCCGGTGCCCGCGCGGAAGGTCCGCAGGGCATCGCCGAATTCCTCGAGGGCGAAATCGTGGGTGATCACGGTGTCCGCGTCGATCACGCCCTCGCCGAGCAGGTCCACCGCCCGGCCGAAACTGTGCAGTACCGCCATGGATCCGACGATGGTGATCTCGTCGTTGTAGATCCGGAACGGCGAGACGCTGGCCCGCGCCGCCGCCGGGGCCACCCCGAACTGCAGATAGGTGCCGCCACGCCGCACCCGCGCGAGCCCGTCCTCGATCGCGGCCACCGTTCCGCTGCAATCGATCACGATCTCCCAGCCCTCGGGCCGGTCCATGTCGTCGGCCGAGATGGTGGCGGCGTCCGCGCCCAGAGTACGGGCGATGGCCAGCCGGTCGGCATTGGTGTCCACCATCGACACCGAGGCCGCGCCCGCCGCGACCGCCAGCTGCTGCATGAGCAGCCCCATGGTGCCCGCGCCGTAGATCAGATAGTGCGAGCCGAGTCGCCGTGGCAGCCCGTCGAATCCGTGCACCGCGCACGAGAGCGGTTCCACCAGTGCGCCGTGCGCGGGCGAGAGGTGCCCGGGCAGCCGATAACAGTTGGCGGCGGGCACTTTCACGTACTCGGCCATCGCGCCGTCCACGGTGTCGCCGATGGCGCCCCAGTTCTCGCACAGATTTCCGCGCCCGATCGCGCAATAGTGGCAGCGGCCGCAGAACAGCGACGGATCCACCGCCACCCGATCGCCGATCCGCACCCCGGCCGCGTCCGCGCCGAGTGCCACCACTTCCCCGGCGAATTCGTGTCCGGGCACGATCGGATAGGGCGTGGGCGGGAATTCGCCCTCGACGATATGGATATCCGTCCCGCATATCCCGACCGCGTCGACCCGGATCACCACCTCACCGGTACCCGGTAGTGGATCGGGCACCGATTCGACCGAGAACTGTCCGGGCTTCTCGACGACCAAGGCGCGCATAGCAATACCATGCACCCGCGTGCCACGCGCCCGACGCGTTTTACGCAATAGCAATCGCATTCTTTCTGCTGTCCCACAATCGTTACGGGGAGTGCGGGGGATCAGGGGAGCGATTGATACCAGAAGGCGGTGGACGCCACGTGGGCTTGGTCCAGCGGTAGGTAGTGGCCGTCCTCGCGCCAACCCAGGGCTTGCACGGTGGCGCGCAGGCCGGACTCGAAACAGATGGGGTCGGGAATGTGCCAGCGGTACATGCCGAATCGCTGGTGCGGCTCGTAGATTCGATGCGGCGGCAACACCTGCGGCATGCCCAGATAGGGCGTGGAGTAGGGGCGATAAGCGCCGTCGAGGTCGAAATTCCAGGCGCCGCCGAAATAGTCCTCGGTCCCGGTGCCGCACAGGGTGGGGAATTCGGTGTCGTCGTCGAGATAGAACTTGAGCTCGCCCTCGCCCCACCACCCGGCGGCCCGCGGCTGCACGGCCAGATACGTTCCGGCATACCGGCCGGGTCCGCCCTCGATCTCGACGATCGGATGTTCCGCGGGCGTGCCCAGCGGATCGGAGCAGCGCCACCGGGTGTGCAGATACCCGGCGGCGCCCGGTAAGTCCTCTTCCAGATAGGTGATCTGGTAGTACACGGGCACCGCCCGGTCGGACCCGTTGTGCAGGGTGATCAGCGCGCGCGTGTGGAAGGGCATGGGCCAGTAGCTGTTCAGCCCGCCCGCGGGCGCGACCACCACCATGGCGGAGTCGATCAGCGCCAGCTGGTCCCAGCCGTTGCAGAAGAAGTCGCCCAGCGGCACCGCGACGGCCGGTTCGGCGGCGTCGTCCCAATACATCTGGAGCGTGAAGTCGCGCAGTACCGTGCGGTCGGTCGTGAGCCACAGGTGCCGGATCACCCCGGGCCCGGAAAGGTCGGCGAGCGTGGCGGTTTCGCCGGGCGGCAGGTCGATGGACGGCGAGACCTTCCAGCCCCGCCCCAGTCCGGCCGCCGCGTACGCGCCCGTTCCGGAGATGGCCCGTCCGCCCCCACCGGGCTCACCGGTCGGGTTCTCCGCGCTCACCGAGCGGGTGCGCCGCCCGTCCAGCTGCCAGATTTCGTGCACCATGCGAATTTTCGCACGAAGATCGACATTCGGAAGCAGACATGGGGCGGACATGCGAATGCCGACGCCGTCCCACACACGGCGCCGGCATTGCGGAGGATACTGCTAGGCCAGCTTGGACTTCAGGGTCGCGACGGTCGCGGCGTCGATGCCCAGGCCCTGCGACAGGAAGTTGTCGAAGGAGCCGAAGTTCGCCTGGACGGCGTCGAAGGCGGAGTCGAGGAAGGCGCTGTCGACGCCGAGCACCGGCTCGAACAGCGACGGGTCCTTGACCAGACCGGCGGCGACCAGGCCGTCGAGGGTGGCCTTGTTGGCCGCGGCCAGGTTCTCGTTGGAGTCCAGGTAGTCGTTGTAGACCTGGCCCTTGTTGGCGCCCAGGGCGGTCAGCAGGATGGCCGACATCCAGCCGGTGCGGTCCTTGCCGGCGGTGCAGTGGAACAGCACCGGGCCGTTGGCGTTGGCGATCTCCTTCAGCGCGGCCGAGAACTGACCCCGCGAGGCCGCGTCGGTGACCAGCCACTTGTAGTAGTCGATCATGTACTGGCGGCCCTTGCCGTCGCCGAGCACCTGCTGCTGGACCTCGGGGCCGCCCTGCACGGCCTTGGCGAAGAACAGGTAGAAGTCGTTGTTCGGGTCGTAGACCGGCAGCGACTTGGCCGGGATGGAGGCCGGCAGCTTGTCCGGGTTCTGCGAGCGCTCGATCGGGCTGCGGAAGTCGATGATCTCGGCGATGCCCGCCGACACCAGCTGCTGCTGCTCGGCGGCGCTGAGCTTGTTCAGGGCGTCGGAGCGGTAGACCGAGCCGACCTTCGTCTTCGCGCCGCCGCCGAGCGGGATGCCGCTCAGGTCACGGGCGTTCGGCGCGGTGGGCAGGTTCAGCGAGACGCCCTTGGGGGTCTGCAGCACCGGGACCGGCGCGGCGACCGCGGGGGTGACGGCGACCGGGGTGATGGCGATGAGCGCGGCGGCTACACCGGTCAGAGTGCCGCGTACGGCGCGCGAGATCGTCACTAGGGGTATTCCTTTCGATCACGGACCGGGTCGTGGGGTGTGTCCCGGGCCGGGCTTTGGTGCGCAACAGGGAGACTGGTTGGTTCTCTCCAGGGACCGACCGGCCTCGGACGCGAGCGCGGCGCGCCCGAGGCGGGTTCGGTTGCGGGCCGGGCCTATTCGGCGTCGGCCAGCAACGTGATGGTCCCGGCCGCGCCGTCCACCCGGACGCGCTGACCGTCCCGCAGGCCCGTGCTGGCGGTCTTGGCGTCCACCACGCAGGGGACGCCGAACTCGCGGGCCACGATGGCGGCGTGCGAGGCCGCGCCGCCGATATCGGTGACCACCGCGCCCGCGTAGGCGAACATGGCGGTGTGGCCGGTGTCGGTGACCGAGGCGACCAGGATGTCGCCCGGCTCGATGTCGTCGTCGAGGGTCAGCACGCGCTTGACGGTGCCCTCCACCACGCCCGGGCTCACGCCGAGACCGGTGATGGTGTCGCCCACCGCGATCGCGCCGGAGATCTCCTCGGGTTCCCACGGGCCGTTGACCACGTCGGGCATGCGCAGAGCCTGCAGGCGGGTGCGCTCGTCCCGGCGGCGCGCCACGCGCTCCTTCAGATCGGCCGGGGCCCACAGGATCTCGTCGAGGTTCAGGAAGACCGAATCCTCGATCTCGGTCAGCTTGCCCGCCTTCACCAGGCGCGCCGCCCGCTCCTGGGTGGCCAGACGCAGGCAGTTGGTGACCCGCACGACGGCGTCGCGGGCACGCTCGCGGTAGACGGTCGCGCCGACGGCCATCTTGGCGGTGCGGCTGGTCGGCTCCGGCACCGGCTCGCGGTGCGGCGCGGGCATTTCCGCGGCCCGGCCGGCGGCGGTGACCAGCAGCTCGGGGCGGTCGCCGAAGGTGGCGTTGATGAGCTCGCACTCACCGGGGCCGCGGTGGCCGATCCGGGCCAGCTCCTGATCCAGGGCCTGGGAGAACTCCTTCGACTTCTCCCGCGCCTTCGCCACGTCACCGGTCTTGGCCAGCGCCTGCAGCCCGGCGTCCTTGCGGCACAGGGCCGCCAGCCGCTCCACGGCCAGCATGGTCTTGGCCGACTCCAGGCGGTTCAGGTCGATCTTGACCTCGCCCTTGTGGGCGGCGGTGGCCGCGCCGGTCATCATGACGCCGATGGATGCGGCCTGCCACGCCTGGTTGAGGCGGTCGCGCCACAGCAGGGCGCGGGCGTGCAGCTGCTCGTCGGTGAGCTCGGAGATCTGGTCGCGGTTCAGCGCTTCCGCGTGCGAGGCGGCATTGATCAGCTCGGCGGTCTTGCTGTACTGCATGGCGGTCGAGGCGACCCGGCCCATGGCCTTGAAGGTGCCCGCGCGGGCGGCCATACCGGTCGGCATGGCGGGACGGCCCTTGGGATGCAGCTCGAGGTCGCCGATGGTGCCGTAGACGTCGCGGCGCACGCTCTCCTCGTCCCAGCCGGGCATGTTCTCGGCGGAGAAGACGCCGATGGAGGCGTTGATGTACATGTGGTGGCCGAGCACGCTGGTCACGCGGGACACCCAGTGCTCGAGCGCGATGCCCTCGATGGCGATCATGTGGCCCATCGCCTCGTTGCCCAGGCGGATGGCCCCGGCCTGCAGGTCGATGGTGAGCGGGGTGAGCGGGCCGGGCAGCGCCTCGGAGGTGTTGGTGGCGGTGTAGACCGGGATGCGGTCGTCGACCAGATCGTCGAACTCGCCCTGAAGTCCTTCGGGGGCAGCGGAAGTCAGCTGGTAGCCGTCGGAGGTCGGGGCGTTCTGCGGCACCACGTGGGTCGGCAGCGGGATCGCGCCGCGGCGGTTGCGGAGGCCGGAGCCGCCGCTCTTGCGGCCGTGCAGGCCGCGCGCGGTGTCGGCGATCACCTCGGTGGCGTTCCAGCCGTAGCGGAAGCCCCAGTCCTCGCGGGCCGCGGTCGCGTCGACCTTGGTCTGCGCGGCCGACGACTTCGGCAGCCACGCCGAGTATTTGACGCCCGCCTCGGACAGGGTGCGCTTGACCTCGGCGCTGGACACCTCGCCCGGCGCGGCCAGCTCGACCACGCCGCTGCGCTGCGACAGCGCCGCCAGCACCAGGAAGCGCTCCAGGTCGTCGTAGTGCAGCACCTGGATGCTGCCCTTGCCGCCGCCGGTCAGGGTCTCCAGGGTGCGCCAGCCGCCGTGATCGATGCGGCGGCCCGCCACCAGCGCGGTGCGCACGATGAGGGTGTCGGCGCCCGACCCGGCCAGGATCTTCTCGACGCTCGAATCTGCGCCCGCCGCAACGGGAACCACGAGGCGCGCACCGGATTCCTGGGCCGCCTTCGCGATCGCCGCGACGGCCGGGCCCGCCAGGTGCACGATCGCGTCGGCCCCGGC
>NZ_JBSGCY010000044.1:0-44730 GCF_053602115.1 Nocardia sp. NPDC004582
GGTCACCGCCGAAACCGCCGCCGCCGAAGCCGCCCATCGGGGCCGGCGGGGGCGGCGGGTTGGCGTTGCGGCGGCGCAGGAAGATCACGACCGCCGCGATGATCCCGCCGATGACCGCGATCGGGCACAGCCAGCCCAGCCAACCCCAGCCACCGCTCTTGGACTCGTGGTGCGCGGGGGCGGGGGCCGGGTTGGGGGCCTTGGCATTACTGGGCGCGGCCTGGTCGGCCGCCGACTTCAGCGCGCCCAGGGCGGCGATGGTCGCGCCGGTGTAGTCGCCGCTGCCGAAGGCGTTCTTGAACGCGGTCCCGGCGGGACCGGTGTCGCGGATATGGGAGTTCGCGCCGGTGCGGATGGACAGGAAGTGCGACTTGGTGTTGACGGCCAGCACCACGTCCGCGGGATCCTTGACGTGGCTCTGGGTCTCCTGATCGAACTTGCCGTGATCGTCGGAGAACTTCTCGGTGGTGAAGATCTGCACCGGATTCGACAGCTGGTTGGCCGCATTCGTCACCTTGGCGACGTCCAGCACCTTGGAATCGTCGTGGATGGTGACCGGTCCGGCCGCCGCGGGCCCGGTGGCCGACAGCAGCAGCACCCCCAGCACGGCCGTCAGCAGCACTACAAAACGCTTGACCATCTTGCCTTTTCCTTCCCGGGTGGCCTCCCGCCACCACGGCACCCGCGACACTACGGGAGAATCACCGCAGGGGCAGGGAAGGAGAGCGGCGTGACAGTGGTCCGGGCGACCATCAAACCCGGCAGCAAGAAAGGCCCGCTCGTCGAGATCCTCGACGACGGCGCGCTGCAGCTGTATGTCCGCGCCCCCGCGGTGGAGGGCAAGGCCAACAAGGCCGCCATCGAACTGCTGGCCGCCCACTTCGGCGTCCCCAAGTCCGCGGTCCGCCTCACCGGTGGCGCGACCTCCCGCTTCAAACGCTTCGAGGTCGACGACTAGTCAGACCGCGCCCGGGAATCCCAGCTGCCGCCAGGCCTCGTACACCGCGACCGCGGCGGCGTTGGAGAGGTTCATGGAGCGGCGGCCGGGGAGCATGGGAATGCGGAGCTGGTCGGTGACGCGGGGGTCGCCGAGCACGTCCTCGGGGAGACCGGTGGGTTCGGGGCCGAAGAGCAGGACGTCGCCGTCGCGGTAGGTGATCTCGGTATTGCGGGTGGTCGCGGTGGCGGTGAAGGCGAAGACCCGTCCGGGGGTGATGGCCTCCCAGGCCGCGGCGAGGTTCTTGTGCACGGTGACGACGGCCAGGTCGTGGTAGTCCAACCCGGCCCGGCGTAGCTTCGGCTCGGATAGGTCGAAGCCGAGCGGTTCGATCAGGTGCAGGGCGCAGCCGGTACCGGCCGCCAGCCGAATGGCATTGCCGGTATTGGGCGGGATGCGGGGTTCGAAGAACACGAGATGGAACACGGGATCCAGCATTGCAGAGCGGCGGTTAAGCTCGTGCGGTGAGTCCAGCCCATGCCGCACCCCAGAGTCGCAGCAGTCGTGCGGGGGAGTTCGCCCGCGAGAATCTGCCCATGCTGCTGGTGGGCGCGGTCCTGGTGGTGGCCGTGGTCTTCCTGGCCTGGGATCGCTGGCGGCGCGGAACGTTCTTCTTCGGCGGCGCGACGCTGCTCGCGGCGGCGCTGCGGCTGACCCTGCCGACCGACCGGGTGGGTCTGCTCGCGGTGCGCAGCAAGGGATTCGATGTCGTCTGGCTGACGGTGCTCGGAGTCGCGATCATCGTGCTGGCGGCGACCATCAGCAGCCTCGGCGTCACGTAACCGGAGCCGGGGCGGGGCCTCGCGAATCGCGGGGCCGGGGCCGCGACCGGAGTCGCGGCGCTGGAAAAGATGAGCGATTGTGCTGCCGCCGGGGCGAACCGGCGGCGCTGGGGGATAGCTAGACCGAGGTTATACGGCGGCCGAGTTCGCGCCGCAACACTTCCTGGTCCGGGAGTCTGTGCAGGACACGGAGTATGGCCGGGCGGAGTTCATGCTGCTCGTCCTCGGAGAGCAGATCGACGAGATCGCGGAGATCCATGTCATCGAATGCGGCGGTCATGCCGAATAGATTACGGCGGATACGCCCGTTGCACACGCATTCCGGAACTCCGGTTACGGAGGCGTCATACGCGCGAAACCGGAAGCGCTTCATGACAATTCGCAGGAAACAGGCGCGATACGTCGCGTAACGCGGATCCGGCTGTGGCAGCGGCCGGGCAGCGGACATACGGCATTCGGGCAGGGCCTGCCCACCAACTCCGGGCGGCGAGACCGTCCGGTGGCGGCGGTACCGTCCGATGGCCGCGATACCGCCGTCGCCGGGGACAGTGCTGGTTCAGTGACCCGGCGCGCGCTGGGCGCGGGCCAGTTCCATGGTCTCCAGCATGAGTTTGCCGACCGCCTCGGTCTCGGTCAGGAACCCGTCGTGCCCATCCTTGGAGTGGATGACCTCGAGCCCCTTGGAGCCGGGCAGCAGATCGGCCAGCTCCTGCAGGGTGCGCAGCGGGTAGAGCCGGTCCGAGTCCACTCCGCCGATCACGCACGGCACCGGCGTCGAGGCCAGCGCCGCCGCGACGCCGCCGCGGCCGCGCCCCACGTCGTAGCGGTTGATGGCCTCGGTGAGCAGCACGTAGGTGCCCGGATCGAAACGCGCGATCAGCTTCTCCGCCTGGTACTCCAGGTAGCTCTGCACCGCGTAGCGGCCGCCCGCGAGCGGATCCTCGTCGCCCTGGCCGTGATTCTCGAAACGGTGGTCGAGCTCGCCCTCGGCGCGGTAGGTCAGGTGCGCGATGCGCCGGGCGATGCCCATGCCGGTCGTGGGTGCGCGCCCGGTGCCGTAGTAGTCGCCGCCCTGCCAGTCCGGATCGGCCTTGATGGCGGCGATCTGGGTGGTCTGGGTACCGATCTGATCGGCGGTGGCGCGTGCGCCGACCGCCAGCACCAGGGCCGCGCCGACCCGTTCGGGCCGGCCGATCATCCACTCCAGCACCCGCATGCCGCCCATGGAGCCGCCGATCACGGCGGCCAGGCGGTCGATGCCGAGCAGGTCGAACAGCTTGGCCTCGGCGGTCACCTGGTCGCGGACGGAGATCGCGGGAAACCTTGTGCCCCAAGGCTTCCCGTCCGGAGCTAGCGAGGACGGGCCGGTGCTGCCCTTGCAGCCGCCGAGCACGTTGGTGGCGATGACGCACCATTCGCGGGTGTCCACGGGCGCGCCGGGGCCGACGCTGCCGTCCCACCAGCCGGCCTGGTCGTGATGGACGTCGGCGGGGCCCACCACGTGCGAGTCGCCGGTCAGCGCGTGCTCCACGAGCACCACGTTGTCCGCGTTCGCCGACAGTTCGCCCCACCGCTGGACGGCCAGTGTGACGTCGGGGATCACGGCCCCGCTCTCGAGTTCCACGTCGCCGATGGCGATGCTCCCGAGCGTCCCGTCGGGCGGCGGCAGCAAGCGCTCCGCCGCGTGCCGGGACGTTCGCGATTCGATGTTCACGGTCAATGTGCCGCCGCCGTCAGTCCGGCGCGCAGGTCCGCCAGGATGTCGTCGATGCCCTCGATGCCCACGGCCAACCGCACCAGACCAGGTGTGACGCCGGAAGCCAACTGCTCGGCGGGCGTCAGCTGGGAATGCGTGGTGGAGGCCGGATGGATGACGAGCGAGCGCACATCCCCGATGTTAGCGACATGGCTGTGCAGCACCAGCGCCTCCACGAACTTCTTGCCCGCGTCGACCCCACCGGCCAGCTCGAAGGACACGATGGCGCCGACACCCTTCGGTGCCAGCTGTTTGCCACGCTCGAACCAGGGCGAGGCGGGCAGACCCGCGTAGTAGACCTTCTCGACGCCGGGCTGTCCGGCCAGGAACTCGGCCACCGCCTGGGCGTTGGCCACGTGCCGCTCGATGCGCAGGCTCAGCGTCTCGAGACCCTGCGCGATGAGGAACGCGTTGAACGGCGACACCGCCGCGCCCAGATCGCGCAGCAGCTGCACGCGGGCCTTGAGCGCGTAGGCCGGTGCGCCGAGATCGGCGAAGACCGCGCCGTGGTAGCTGGGGTCCGGGGTGGTGAAGCCGGGGAAGCGGGACTCGCCCGCCTCGTTCGTCACCGTCCAGTCGAAGGCGCCGCCGTCGACGATCACACCCGCGACCGCGGAACCGTGCCCGCCCAGGTACTTGGTGGCCGAGTGCACCACGATGTCCGCGCCCAGCCGCAGCGGCTGGATCAGGTACGGGGTGGCGACGGTGTTGTCCACGATGAGCGGCACCCCGGCGGCGTGCGCGACCTCGGCGATGCCCGGAATGTCGAGGACCGAGCTGCTCGGATTGGCGACGGTCTCGCCGTAGAACGCCTTGGTGTTGGGCCGCACCGCCGCGCGCCACTGCTCGAGGTCGTCGGGATCCTCGACGAAGCTGACCTGGATGCCCAGCTTGGGCAGCGAGTAGTGCAGCAGGTTGTAGGTGCCGCCGTACAGGTGCGGGCTGGCCACGATGTGGTCCCCGGCCTCGGCGAGATTCAGGATCGCGTAGGTCTCCGCGGCCTGGCCCGAGGCCAGCAGCAGGGCGGCCACGCCGCCCTCGAGCGCCGCGATGCGCTGTTCCACGGCGTCCTGGGTGGGGTTCATGATCCGGGTGTAGATATTGCCCGGTTCGGCGAGCCCGAACAGCGCGGCGGCGTGGTCGGTGTCGCGGAACGCGTAGGACGTGGTCTGGTAGATGGGCAGGGCGCGGGCTCCGGTGGCGGAATCGGGAGCCTGGCCGGCGTGAATCTGTTTGGTCTCGAAGGACCAGTTGGCCGGATCCAGGGCGTCGTCAGCGGGGACGGCCGCGGGTGCGGTCGAGTCACTCATGTGTTCTGCTCCAAAAACAAGGTCGCCGAATGGCGGAGGTTTGACGTTATCGAGAAGCGAATGGGCTTCGACAACAACACATCTCGGTAGACCTCCTGGTTGCGCTTGCGTTCGGCCTTCGAACGCCCGGTCTGCACCCGGAGCACCCCACCGCAGCTGGAGGGTTGCCGATCAGCAAGCCGGGGCCTTATCGCTGATGCTCTTGACCTAATGCGGGATTCTAGCGGCCGATCGCCCCGATCTACCCAGTGGGGTTTGTCGCATTCACAGCGGTATTTTCCCCGTTTACGGGGGGAAATGTCGTTGTCGCACCGCAACAGACCCGACGGAATTCGCTGAATGCGGCCTGGACGCTGTCGGCGAGCACGCGGGCGGTGGTGACCGTGGTGCAGTCGGCGAACTCGTCCCCGTCGTCGAACTCGCATTCCATGCCGACCCGCACGATGCCGTGCCAGGTGGTGGCGATGAGCCGCACGGTGAGGTGGTCCTCGGGCAGCCGCAGGCGTTCGGCCAGCACCTCCGACACCGCCCGGGTCTTGGTGTCGGCCGATTCCATGCTGAGCGCGCGCACGGCGACGCTGTCGCGGGAGATGCGCTGCATCTGCTGGAACCAGCGGAAGGGCACGGGCGCGTCGGAGTCGATGATCTGGTCGACCACCGCCAGGAACGCGCCGAGCAGCGCTTCCATCTCGTCGCCGGAGATCGGTTGGGCGCGCAGCTGGTCGGCGAGGGCCTGTCCCCAGCTCTCGATGGGGGCGATGACGATCGCCTCCTTGCTGTCGAAGTACCGGTTCACGGTGCGCGGGGAGACATCGGCGGCGTCGGCGATCTGCTCGACGGTGGTGGCGTCGAAGCCCTGTTCGTCGCACAACCGCAGGGCGACGTCGATGATCCGGGCCCGGGTCTGCTGCTTCTTGCGCTCACGCAGGCCGGGGCGGTGACGCGAGATCACACCGATGTGACTTGACAACTCCGACATGCCTCCATCGTAGGTCCTTGATGCGTTTTCCTGTCCCAGTATGACAACTGTCGTAGTGCGACATTTTTCCCTTGACGCCAATTGTCGGTGGGGGTCACTATGGTGATGCTGCCTTCGAACTCCAGAGGAGAGGCTCATGACCGTAGCGACGGACGCTCTCGGTACAGACGAAAAAGCAAGTCCCGCACAAGATTCCAGGCGTTGGTGGGCGCTCGGCGTGATCGCCATGGCGCAGCTGATGGTGGTCCTGGACGCCACGATCGTCACCATCGCCATGCCGTTCGCCCAGCAGGATCTGCACATCAGCGACGGTGACAAGCAATGGATCTTCACCGCGTACACCCTGATCTTCGGCGGTCTGCTGCTGCTCGGCGGCCGCCTCGCCGACTACCTGGGCCGCCGCCGGATCCTGATGGTCGGCCTGATCGGCTTCGCCGCGGCCTCCGCGCTGGCCGGTCTCGCGCAGAACCAGGCCGAACTCTTCGCCGGTCGGGCGCTGCAGGGCGCGTTCGGCGCGCTGCTGGCCCCGGCCGCGCTGTCACTGGTGTCGGTGACCTTCACCGAGGCCAAGGAACGAGCCCGGGCCTTCGGCGTGTTCGCCGGTGTGTCGGCGGCGGGCGCCGCGCTCGGCCTGATCGCCGGTGGCGCGCTCGTCGAGTACGCGAACTGGCGCTGGTCGCTGCTGGTGAACACCCCGGTCGCGCTGCTGGCCCTGCTCGGCGCGTTCGCCTTCGTGGTCAAGGATGTGCCCGCGCCGCGCACCGGCGGTTACGACCTGCCCGGCGCGGTCACCGTCACCCTCGGCCTGATCTCGATCGTGTACGGCTTCAGCCGCGCGGCCTCCGACGGCTGGACGGCCTCCACCACGCTGGCGTTGTTCGTGGTGGGTGTAGCACTGCTGGCGGCGTTCGTGGCCATCGAGAGCCGCACCGCGAATCCGCTGCTGCCACTGCGTATTCCGGGTGAGATCAACCGCGGCGGGTCGTATCTGATCGCGCTGCTGGTGCCCATCGCCATGTTCGCCATGTTCCTGAACCTGAGCTTCTACCTGCAGATCGTGGAGCACTACTCGGCGCTGAAGACGGGTGTGGCGTTCCTGCCGTTCCCGGCCGGCATCGTGGTGTCGGCGGGCATCGCCTCGGCGGTGCTGCCGAAGATCGGGCCGCGGCCGCTGATGCTGGCGGGTTCGGTGCTGGGCGCCGCGGGCCTGGTGTGGCTGTCGCGGCTGGAGTACGGCGACAGCTACGCGACCGCCCTGCTGCCCGCCATGATCCTGATCGCGCTGGGCATGGGCGCGCTGTTCGTGTCCATGCAGACCACCGCGCTGCACCAGGTCGACGCCGAGGATTCGGGCGTGGCCAGCGCGCTGCTCAACGCCGCGCAGCAGGTGGGCGGTTCCATCGGCACCGCGCTGCTGACCACCATCTCGGTGCAGGTGGCCGAACGGTACGTGCGCAACAACATGACCATCGACCATGTGATGGAGCGGGCCTCGATCCATTCCTACAACGTGGCGTTCCTGATCGGCGCGATCTTCTTCGCGCTGTGTGTTCCGATCGCGGCGTTCATGGTCCGGGACAAGCCGCAGAACCTGCTCGAGGGTGACGAGCACGCCGTGCACGTGGGCGTGTGAACCACCGCGGGTGAGTCCGCACCGATGCCCGTCGCGAATCTCGCGGCGGGCATCGGGTCGGTGGCAGCATGGGAGGTTGCGGGATCTCGATCCGACCGAAGGAGTGTCAGGACGATGAGAACCATGCGGTCAGTTGTCGCCGACACGGTGGGAGAACCGTCCGAGGTGCTGCACCTGCGGCCCCGCCCCGTCCCGGAGCCCGGTCCCGGCGAGGTCCGGATCCGGGTGTCGGCCGTCCCCGTTCATGCCAGCGATCTGCACACCGTCCGCGGCAGATACGGATTCACCCCGGAGTTCCCGGCCGTGCCCGGTATCGAATCCGTCGGTGTGATCGACGAACTCGGTAGCGGCACAGACGGTCTCACCGTCGGGCAACGCGTCATCACGGTCGGTGTCCGGGGAACCTGGCAGGAGTACGTCGTCGCCGACGCCGAGCGGGTCTGGCCCGTTCCCACCGGCATGAGCGATTCCACGGCCGCCCAGGTCCTCAGCAATCCGCTCACCGCGGTGATCTTGACCGGAGCGGAACTCGATGTCCGACCGGGCGAATGGCTGTTGCAGACGGCGGCCGGTTCGACCGTGGGCCAGTCGGTCATCCAGCTCGGCACCCACGTCGGCTTCAAGACCCTCAATGTGGTCCGTCGCCGATCCGCGGTCGAGGACATCCTCGCCCTGGGCGGGACGGCGGTGATCTGCACGGAGGATGAGGACCTGCGCGAACGGGTGGCCGACCTGGCGGGTCATGACGGCGTGTTCAAGGCGATCGATTGTGTCGGCGGTCAGGTGGGCGCGGATGTGTCGCGGGCGCTGGGACCGCACGGTGAGCTGGTCGTCTTCGGTGCACTGTCCACGCACCGCCAAACCGACCCCGACAAACTCACCATCCCCGTCTTCGCGCGCTCGCTGATCTACGAAACCAAGACCGTTCGAGGGTTCTGGCTGCTCCGCTGGTTCGCCGAGACCCCGAAGGATCGGATGAACGCGACGATCGACCGGACGCTGCGGCTCGTCGACAGCGGCGCGTTGCGGGTTCCGGAGGGCCGGCCGATTCCCGTCGAAAAGTTCGGCGAGGCGGTCTATTCGGCCGAAGCGCCCGCGCACGGCGGCAAACCGCTGCTGGTGTTCGAGCCGTAGCCCGCCACTCTGCTTCGGCTCGGGCGGTCGTTCGGTTCACCCTTCTCGCGTCGGGTTTCCGCCGCGGTTGCGCGCTTCGATGGCCTCGACGGACTTCTGGAACGTCTTTCCCAGGACGCGCGTGCCGAAGAGGCCGAGCACCATCGCCAGGAGCCGTCCTCTGAGGTTCTTGCCGTCGCGGACCACGACGGCGTCCACGTCGGTCCCGCCCGAGGGCAGCTGCGTGAGCGTGTAGGTGTGGCCTGAGGCGCCACCCCACAGGTTGGAGTCGGTGGTCGTCATCACCACGTGATGGGGGTCGGTCCAGTCGTAGTGCAGGCGTTCCCAGATACCGGCCGAGCCCTCGGTGACATCGGCGTCGTGGGGGCCTTCGTGATGCACCTCGAGGTAGCTGTCAGCGCTGTTGCCGAAGAGCTCGTGCCTGCCCGGCCCGAAGTCGGTGAGACCGGCAAGGAATTGCTCCGGCGTCGCGGTCGTCGTCTGATGGAGATGGATCGTCGTCATGGCGCGCCTTCCTCGGACACTTGGATGATCCGGCCCGGCCGGAAGGCCGGAGTCGGTGACGCACTATCCAGGACACCACTCGCGGGACCGCGAGGGAAGAGCCCGGCCGGCCGGCGAGGCGTATGCCCCGGCGGGCCGGGCTCGATGGTGGTCGGCATACTGGTGACTGTGGGCCCGGTCACTCGCACCCTACTTGTGAGTAACTGAGGGCGGGTTCCCGCACAGCGGGGGCTGCCCGCGCGGTGAGGTCCATAGCAGCAGTACGCTTGTCTTGCTTGACGCCACATCGGACATGGACCTGGTACCACAGGTCCGGTGCCGGGCGTCATGCGTATACGTTGTCTGTTGAACAGCTGGGGTCCGCTACAAGCGGTGCTCACCGGCCGTGCAATGGGAGCACCACCTTCCTAGGAGGACACGAAGATCCATGTCCAAGATCAAGGTTGAAGGGACCGTCGTCGAGCTCGATGGCGACGAGATGACCCGGATCATCTGGCAGTTCATCAAGGACAAGCTGATCAACCCGTATCTCGATGTGAACCTCGAGTACTACGACCTCGGCATCGAAGCGCGCGACAAGACCGATGATCAGATCACCATCGACGCCGCGAACGCCATCAAGAAGCACGGCGTCGGCGTCAAGTGCGCGACGATCACGCCGGACGAGGCGCGGGTCGAGGAGTTCGGTCTGAAGAAGATGTGGCGGTCGCCGAACGGCACCATCCGCAACATCCTCGGCGGCACGATCTTCCGCGCGCCGATCATCATCTCGAACGTTCCGCGTCTGGTTCCGGGCTGGACCAAGCCGATCATCATCGGCCGTCACGCCTTCGGTGACCAGTACCGCGCCACCGACTTCAAGGTGCACCAGGCGGGCACCGTCACCCTGACCTTCACACCCGAGGACGGCTCCGAGCCGATCCAGCACGAGGTCGTGCGCATGCCGGAAGACGGCGGCGTGGTCATGGGCATGTACAACTTCCAGGAGTCCATCCGGGACTTCGCGCGGGCCTCGCTGAACTACGGCCTGCAGCAGAACTACCCGGTGTACATGTCGACCAAGAACACCATCCTCAAGGCCTACGACGGCATGTTCAAGGACACCTTCCAGGAGGTGTTCGAGACCGAGTTCAAGGACGAGTTCGCCGCGGCCGGTCTCACCTACGAGCACCGCCTGATCGACGACATGGTCGCCTCCGCGCTCAAGTGGGAGGGCGGCTACGTCTGGGCCTGCAAGAACTACGACGGCGACGTGCAGTCCGACACCGTGGCGCAGGGCTTCGGCTCGCTGGGTCTGATGACCTCCGTGCTGCTGACCCCGGACGGCCGTACCTGTGAGGCCGAGGCGGCGCACGGCACCGTGACCCGCCACTACCGCCAGCACCAGCAGGGCAAGCCCACCTCCACCAACCCGATCGCCTCGATCTTCGCGTGGACGCGTGGCATCGCCCACCGCGGCAAGCTGGACAACACCCCCGAGGTGATCGGCTTCGCACAGACCCTCGAGGACGTCGTCATCAAGACGGTCGAGTCCGGTCAGATGACCAAGGACCTCGCTCTGCTGGTCGGCGGCGACCAGGGCTACCTGACCACCGAGGAGTTCCTCGGCGTGCTGGACGCCAACCTGGCGCGCGAGCTGCGCTAGCAGATCCCCGACGTTGTGCAGGGATGCTCTCGAGATTCCAGGTGAGTCCTGAAATCCCAAGGGCGAGAAGAACTCCGCTGGACGCTTCGACGTCCGGGGAGAACGCGCCGACGAACGTGAACAGCGCGAAGCGGTGAAGATGGCGGCCGGGACCACAGTCCCGGCCAGAACATCCACCGCGCCCAACGGGCACCTGCCCCCACCGGAACCGGTGGGTGGGCGGGTGCCCGAATTGTTTTCCGGGGGTGAGCGGACTCACGGGCGAGAGGGGATGCGGGACGCCGCGGATGGCGTTGCGCAATTCCATGGCGAACTCTGTATCCGCGACCGACGTGCCCGAGGCGGCTCCGGCCGACACCGCTCCCGCCACGGGTGCGGCTGCCGCCGCGGGCGCGGCGCGACGGTGGCCGGTGGCGGCGATGCTGGCGCTGGCGGCGGGCGGATTCGGCATCGGCACAACCGAATTCGTGACGATGGGCCTGCTCCCCGATATCGCCGGAGCCATGCGGGTGTCGGAACCGACTGCGGGACATATCGTCTCGGCGTACGCACTGGGCGTGGTGGTGGGCGCGCCGGTGATCGCGGCGCTGTGCGCGCGAGTGCCGCGCAAGCGTCTGCTGATGGCGTTGATGGTGGCGTTCACGCTGGGCAACGCGGCCAGCGTGGTCGCGCCGACGTTCGCGACGCTGACGCTCGCGCGGTTCGTTTCGGGTTTGCCGCACGGCGCGTATTTCGGGGTGGCGTCGCTGGCGGCGGCGTCATTGGCCCCGGTCGGCCAGCGGGCCAAGGCGGTGGCCGCGGTTATGCTCGGATTGAGCGCCGCCAATGTCGTCGGCGTTCCCGCGGCGACCTGGCTGGGTCAGAACCTCGGCTGGCGGGCCGCTTTCGCGGTGGTCGCCGTGATCGGTGTGGCGACCGTGGCCGCGCTCTCCCGTTTCGTGCCCGAGCTGCACGGTATTCGCATGACCGATCCCCGCACCGAACTGACCGCGTTGCGGCGTCCGCAGGTGTTGCTGACCCTGCTGGTCGGCGCGATCGGCTTCGGCGGCATGTTCGCGGTCTACACCTACATCACCACCACCCTCACCGATGTGGCCGGCGTGCGGATCGGCCTGGTGCCGCTGGTGCTGGCGTTGTTCGGGCTGGGCATGGTGGCGGGCAATATCGCGGGCGGTGTGCTGGCCGATCGCGGCGTGGATCGCGCGGTATTCGTCGCGCTGCTGGCGATGGTGCTGATTCTCGCGGGATACGTTGCGGCGGCGCACAATCCGTACACGGCGGCGATCGGGGCCTTCCTGGTCGGCGGGTCGGGCGCGGCGCTGGCCCCGGCGTTGCAGACCCGGCTGATGGATGTCGCCCATGACGCGCAAACCCTCGCCGCCGCACTGAATCACGCGGCCCTCAATATCGCGAACGCCGCGGGTGCGTGGCTGGGTGGCCTGGTGATCGCGGCGGGCATGGGCTACACCGCCCCGGCGGTGGTGGGCGCGGGGTTGGCGGTGCTGGGCGTGCTGCTCTTCGTGGCGACCGTGGCCCTCGCGCGACGGCCGGAGCGCCGGTAGCCGGGTATTTCCGGTTCGACCCCTTCGCCTTCTCGGGTCGCGGGTGGATCATGAATACGGCGCCGAATTACCAGTGAAAGTCCGTTTCCTGCACGAAAGGACGGGAACGACATGTCAGAGCAGAACAAAGCCACGGCCAAGCGTGTATTCGATGCCTGGAACTCCAGAGATCTCGACGTATTCGATGAAGTGATCGCGGCGGACGCCATCGATCACGATCCCCAGAACCCGCACGCGGACGTGCATGGTCCCGCGGCGCTCAGGCGGCAGGCGGAGATGTACCTGGCCGCGTTCCCCGATACGAGAATGCTGGTCAACGAGCAGATCGCGGAAGGCGATTTCGTCCTCACCCGCTGGACGGCGTCGGGTACCAACCAGGGCCCGTTGATGGGGATGCCCGCTACCGGCAAGCCGGTCGTCATCGCGGGCATGACCGTCACCCGCTTCCAGACCGACGGCAAGATCGGCGAAAGCTGGGCGAACTGGGACACGCTCGGCATGCTGCAGCAGCTCGGTGTCATTCCGGCGGCGCAGTCGGCGTCGGCCTGATTCGTCTGTTGTCCGGGCGGTGTGGCTCCGGTGTGCCGGATCACGCCGCCCGGATCCGGCGCGCGCCGGTCTTGCGGTGACCGGCGCGGATGTTGTTTGCTGGAACAGTGCTAGCAATCCGCTCGAGCGTCCGGTAAGGAGCGGGAGCACGCGTTTCTCCGAGCTGACATCGTTCTTCCACGAAGGGACTTCCCGTCATGCGCGCAGTCAGAACCGCCGTCCTCGCCGCGAGTTTGCTAGCCGGGCTGATCGTGCCCGCACTCGCCGTACCCGCCATCGCCTCCGCCGACGCCATCAGCTGCGGCCAGGACCTCAACGGCTGCGCCGCCGCGTGCCGGGAGCGGGTCGGCAATCCCTATGTCCGCCTGACCGACTGCGTCATGACCGACGGTGGCTGGAGCTGTTCCGCCTGCATGTACAACTCGGAGACCTGATCGGCGACGCCGCCGGGCGGACCCGGCAGCGGCCGGGTCAGACCAGGGCGTGTGCCGTGGTGAAGCCCAGCAGCGCCGCGCCCAGCCCGGCGATGACGCTGACCGTGACATTGAGGGCGGCGTACAGGTACGAGCGCTCCTCGGTGAGCCGGATGGTCTCGTAGCCGAAGGTGCTGTAGGTGGTGAGCGCGCCGCAGAAGCCCGTGCCGAGCAGCGCGTAGGTGGGGGAGGAGGCGGCCGCGCCGGTGAGCGCGCCCAGGATCAGGCAGCCCACCAGATTCACGGTGAGTGTGCCCCACGGGAACACGCTGTCGTGGCGGGTCTGGATCGCGCGGTCGGTGAGGTAGCGCACCGGTGCGCCGACCATCGCGCCGAGGATCACCAGCAGTCCGGTCATGCCGCCGCCTTCCGGTAGTCGCCCGCCGCGCGGGTGAGCCGCACCGCGAGCAAGGTGGCGAGCAGCGCGCAGCTCAGCGTGGCGGCCAGATAGGTGAATGCCGTTGCGACGGTGCCGGGTTCGAGCAGCGCGCGGGTCTCGTTGGCGTAGGTGGAGAAGGTGGTGAACCCGCCGAGGATGCCGACGCCCAGGAACGGCCGCACCAAGGGGTGGGGCGTGCGCAGTTCGGTGACGATCACCATGAGCACGCCGATCAGGAAGCAGCCCAGCACATTCGTGGCGAAGGTGGCCCACGGGAACCCGTGCGCGGGAGTCGGCCAGAGCTGGGCGAGGCCGTACCGGGTGAGCGCGCCGATCGCGCCGCCGGCCGAGATGACGGTCAGGATCGCGCCCTGCGAACGCAGCAGTTCCCGCCGTTGCTCGGGCTGATGCAGATCGATATCGGGGTCGATGGGTTCGCCCGCCTGGGCGGTCGCGTCCAGCTCTCGGGTCACACGGGTCTCCTACTCCAGCGCAGACTTCTGGTGTCTTGGTTGGGTAGGGACTGTTGGCGGCTGTTTGCCGCGGTTGTTCCGGGTCCGGAGCGGCGAGCCCCACCGCCGCATCGCTCAGGGTAACCAGATCGGCCGGTATCGCGGAACCGAAGTGGGTGACATCACCGCGCCCGTGCCGCCTGGCGGCCGGCGAACCCGGCGCGAACATACACGAGTGTATGTAAGTGTACGATTCCGGCATGACCAGCTCCGCCGTCTCGAAGCCGCCGCGCCGCACTCAGGAACAACGCAGCATCGAGACGCGGACGCGATTGCTGGACGCCACCATCGGGTGCCTGGTCGAGTACGGGTACGCCGGGACCACCACGCCGCGGGTGGCCGAACGTGCGGGCGTGACCCGCGGTGCGCAGGTGCATCACTTCGGCTCCAAGAGTGAGCTGGTGGTAGCGGCGATCAGTCATCTCGCGCAGCGGCGCACCGAGGCGGCCATGAAGGAGATCGGGCGGGTCCGCAGTACGGACGATCCGATCGCCGCGACCCTCGAGGCCATGTGGGAGCTGCATCAGGGCCCGCTGTTCATCGCGGCCATCGAATTGTGGGTGGCCAGCCGCACGGATCGGGTGCTGGCGGTGGAGATGGAGAAGGTCGAGCCGTTCGTCAACAACGCGGTGCTGTTGGCGGTGGCCCAGCTGGTGCCGAACGAGCTGGACCGCAAGAACGTTCGCGATTTCGCCTACACCGCGATGGACACGCTGCGCGGAATCCTGATCACCAATTTCATCTCGCCGGATCCGGAGCGGGCGCACCGGCGCTGGCTGCGGGCCTCGGCGCAGCTGCGGGCGGCGGGGGAGTCGCTGATACCCGATTTTCGGAAAGCCGATGAGTAGCTGACGGTCCTGCCGAAGGCCCTCACCGCTGTGTGCGGTGGGGGTCTTCGACGTCGACGGGGGCGCGGCTGCCACATCGCCGGTATGCCGGTTGTTGCCGCGCCCATCTGCTGATCTTGCGTATCCGGTGGAGTTTCGCGCCGCACCCTTGCGTGCTTACATACAGCTTTGTATGTTTGTTTTCGTCCCTACGTGAGGAGTTCGATGACGAACAAGGTCTACGTTGTCGGCGTCGGCATGACGAAGTTCGAGAAGCCGGGGCGGCGCAAGAACGAGGACGGCAGTGACTGGGACTACCCGGACATGGCCCGGGAATCCGGCACCAAGGCGCTCGCGGACGCCGGAATCGACTACCGCGAGGTCGAGCAGGCCTACGTCGGCTACGTGTACGGGGAGTCCACCTCCGGTCAGCGCGCGGTCTACGAGCTGGGTATGACCGGCATCCCGGTCGTGAATGTCAACAACAACTGCTCCACCGGCTCGACCGCGCTCTACCTTGCGGCGCAGGCGATTCGGGGCGGCCTGGCCGACTGCACCCTGGCCCTGGGCTTCGAGAAGATGCAGCCCGGCTCGCTGGGCTCCACCTGGGACGATCGCGAACAGCCCATGGCGCGCCACATCATGGCGCTGGCGGAGATCTCCGAGGTGCTGTTCCCGGTGGCCCCGTGGATGTTCGGCGCGGCCGGACGTGAGCACATGGCCGAGTACGGCACCACCGCCGAGCACTTCGCCAAGATCGGCCACAAGAACCACAAGCATTCGGTGAACAACCCGTATTCGCAGTTCCAGGACGAGTATTCGCTCGACGACATCCTGGGTTCGCGGATGATCTACGACCCGCTCACCAAGCTGCAGTGCTCGCCGACCTCTGACGGTTCGGGCGCGGTCATCCTCGCGAGCGAGGACTTCGTGGACCGCCACGACCTGTCGCGGCAGGCGGTGGAGATCGTCGGCCAGGCCATGACCACCGACTTCGGCTCCACCTTCGACGGCAGCGCCAAGAACCTGATCGGCTACGACATGAATGTCGAGGCTGCGCGGAAGGTGTACGCGCAAGCCGGTCTCGGCCCCGAGGACTTCCAGGTCATCGAGCTGCACGACTGCTTCTCCGCCAATGAGCTGCTGCTCTACGAGGCGCTCGGTCTGGCCAAGGCGGGCGAGGCCGGTCACCTCATCGACTCCGGCGCGACCACCTACGGCGGCACGTGGGTGGTGAACCCGTCCGGCGGCCTCATCTCCAAGGGGCATCCGCTGGGCGCGACGGGTCTGGCGCAGTGCAGCGAGCTCACCTGGCAGCTGCGCGGCACCGCCGACAAGCGGCAGGTCGACAACGTGACCGCCGCCCTGCAACACAATATCGGGCTCGGCGGCGCGGCCGTCGTCACCGCCTACCAGCGCGCCGAACGCTGACCACTGCCCCTTCTCCACCCCAATCCACAAGAGGTAATCCAATGGGACACATCGAAGCCGGCAAGAACCTCAACGCGACCCCCGACGCCCTGTGGGCGGTGGTCTCGGACCCGCAGACCTGGGACAAGTGGTTCTCCATCCACGAGCGCTGGATGGAGGAGCCCCCGGCGGTGCTCGCGCCCGGCGCGAAGCTGACCGCCAAGATCCTCATGCTCGGCATGGCCAACAAGATCGAGTGGGTGGTGGAGAGCGTCGAGACCCCGAACAAGCTGGTGCTCAGCGGCACCGGCATGGCGGGGGTGAAGGTGCAGTTCTCCTTCGACATCGCGCCCGAGGGCAGCGGCAGCAAGTTCTCGGTCGCCGGTGACTTCGAGGGCGCGCTGATCAAGGGCGCGCTGGGCAAGGCGGTCGAGAAGGACGGTCTGACCCAGCTGGACAAGACTCTCACCGCGCTCGACGCTTTGGCCACGGCGGTTTGATATGCCTTCGACGACAGTCGAATTCGACGAGTCCGGCCTGAACACCTGGTCGGACGAGGAGTCCTTCGAGGTCACCCGGGAGCGGATCGCCGACTACGCCGCCGCCACCAACGATCCCATCGCCGCGCACCTGAAAGGCGATGTGGCCCCGCCGGTCTTCGCCATCGTCCCGGTGTTCGACGCCATGATGGCCCCGGTCATCGACGTGGCGCCGATGAACATCTTCGGCCGGGTGGTGCACGGGGAGCAGGACTTCCACTTCCATCGCCCGATCCGGCCCGGTGACAAGCTGGTGGCCCGGGCCCGCGCCATCGGTTTCGAGGGCAAGGACAACGGGTCCACCATCACCATTCACATCGAAACCCGTTCCGGCGACGGAGAACTGGTCAACGAGCAGTATCTGACCGCGTTCTTCCGGAATGTCGACGCGGGCCGGCAGGTCGGCGCGGCCGCTCCGGCGCACCGTTTCGATGCCGCGCTGGCGGAGCAGCCGCCGCTGGCGACGGTCGCGGCCCACGTGGACGCGGACCAGACCTACCGCTACGCACCGGCTTCGGGGGATCCGGTGCCGTTGCACCTGGATGACCAGGTGGCCAAGGACGCCGGTCTGCCCGGCATCATCGCGCACGGCCTGTGCACCATGGCGATGTCGTCGTGGGGCGTGCTGTCGCAGGTGGCGGGTTCGGATGTGGCGAAGCTGCGCCGCTACGCGGTGCGATTCTCCAAGATGGTCTTCCCGAACGACGACCTGGAGACGCAGCTCTGGAAGGTCGGCTCCGAGAACGGGATCACCACTTACGCCTTCCGCACCGTGCGCGGCGACGACACCGTCCTGAGCGACGGCCTCGCCGAGATCGCCGACTGATCGAGAACTGAGGAGAGATTCATGGGCGCACTCGAGGGACGGGTTGCCATCATCACCGGCGCCGGGCGCGGTATCGGCCGGGAGCACGCGCTGCTGTTCGCCCGGGAGGGCGCGGCGGTCGTGGTGAACGACCTCGGCGGCAGCAATGCCGGTGAGGGGTCCGACGCCGGTCCGGCGCAGCAGGTGGTCGAGGAGATCATCGCCGCCGGGGGCCGCGCGGTCGCCAACACCGATAGCGTGGCCGACTGGCAGGGCGCGAAAAGCCTGGTGGATCAGGCTGTTTCGGAGTTCGGTCGGCTCGATGTCGTGGTGAACAATGCCGGCATCCTGCGTGACGCCTTCGTGGCGGGCATGGCGGAGGCGCAGTGGGATTCGGTGCTGGCCGTGCATCTCAAGGGGCACGCGGCGGTGCTGCGGCACGCGGCCGGGTACTGGAAGGAACAGTCCAAGATGGGCAATCAGCCCAATGCCGCGGTCATCAACACCGCCTCCGCGTCGGGCACCACCGTCCCCAACGCGGGGCAGGCGAATTACGGTGCGGCCAAGGCGGGTATCGCGGCGCTCACCCTGGTGGCGGCCGATGAACTGGCCCGTTACGGGGTGCGGGTGAACGCCATCGCGCCGATCGCCCGGACCCGTCTCACCCTGGCCACCCCCGGCATGGGCGAGATGATGGCGGCGCAGCAGGCGGGCCTGGAGGAGGGCGAGTTCGACGCCTTCAGCCCGGCCAATATCTCCCCGCTGGTGGCGTACCTGGCCACCGAGAAGTGCCCGATCACCGGCAAGGTGTTCGCGGTGCAGGGCGGGGCCATCTCGGAGCTGGCGGGCTGGCACGACGTGAAGACCATCGAGACCGAGGGCCCGTGGGCCATCGACGATATCGCCGGGCGACTGCCGTAATCAGGAAGGCGGACAACGATGTTCGAATGGTCCGAAACCGATGAGCTGATCCGCGACGCGGTGCGCGGCTTCATCACCAAGGAGGTGCGCCCGCACCTCGACGCCCTCGACAGCGGCGAGCTGCTCCCGTACCCGATCATCCGGAAACTGTTCTCCGAGTTCGGGATCGACGCCTTGGGCGAGGAGTCGATCACCAGACTGCTGGCCCGGCAGCGTAAACGGGAGGAGGCGCTCGCGGCGGGGGAGCCGCTGCCCGAGAAGAAGGAGCGTTCCGGCGACGGCAGCCCCTTCGCCGGCCAGGAGTCGATGATGGCGGTGCTGGTCAGCGAGCTGTCCGGGGTGTGCATGGGGCTGGTGAGCGCCATGGGCGTGAGCATCGGCTTGGGCGCGACCACCATCCTGGCGCGCGGCACCCTCGCGCAGAAGGAACGCTGGCTGCCCGACCTGGTGACCATGAGGAAGGTCGCGGCGTGGGCGATCACGGAACCGGATTCGGGCTCCGACGCTTTCGGCGGTATGAAGACCTACGTCAAGCGTGACGGTGAGGACTACATCCTCAACGGTCAGAAGACCTTCATCACCAACGGTCCCTACGCTGACACGGTGGTCGTCTACGCCAAGCTCGACGAAGGCGACGGCGCGGACAAGCGGGATCGCAAGGTGCTGACCTTCGTGCTGGACAAGGGCATGGAGGGTTTCACCCAGGGCAAGCCGTTCAAGAAGATGGGCCTGCACGCCTCACCCACCGGCGAATTGTTCTTCGACAACGTCCGATTGGGCCGGGACCGGCTGCTCGGCGAGACCGAGGAGCACACGGGCGGGGACGGTCGTGAGAGCGCCCGGTCGAGTTTCACCGCCGAGCGGATCGGCGTGGCCTTCATGGCGCTGGGCATCGTCAACGAATGCCACCGGCTCTGTGTGGATTACGCCAAGACCCGCAAGCTGTGGGGTCAGGAGATCGGCCGCTTCCAGCTGGTCCAGCTCAAGCTGGCCAAGATGGAGGTGGCGCGGATCAATGTGCAGAACATGGTGTTCATGGCCCTGGAACGCAACCGGGCCGGCAAACCTCCGAGCCTGGCCGAGGCCTCGGCCATGAAGCTCTACTGCGCGGAGGTCGCCACCGACGTGGCCATGGACGCGGTCCAGCTGTTCGGCGGCAACGGCTACATGGCCGAATACCACGTCGAACAGCTGGCCCGGGACGCCAAGTCCCTGATGATCTACGCCGGTTCCAACGAGATCCAGGTGACCCACGTCGCCAAGGGCCTGCTCGGCCGCTGATCCGGGTACCGACGAGAACGGTCCGCCCGGCGCGTGCCGGGCGGACCGCTCTGTGTGGCAAGGGTTTACGGCACCGAGACGGGCCGCAGGCAGTCGCCGAACGGGATGGCGACCGAGCAGAAGGCGGGCTTGCGGGTGGGGCGGTAGTCGGCGGCGACGCCGCCTCGCGCCGTGATGTCCTCGAGCGCCGCGACGGCGTCGGTGGGGCGGCGGGTCAGGGACGGGTCGGTCGTGGCGTCGACGGTGTAGAGGCCGAATCGCGGTGAGAAGCTGCCCCATTCGTAGTTGTCGGTGAGGCTCCAGTAGTTGTAGCCGATCACGTTCATGCCGTCGGCCTTGGCGCGCTGCAGCCAGTAGACGGTGTCGCGCAGGTGGTCGGCGCGGTCGTAGCCGTCGGCGCGCGGGGCGGCGTTCTCGGTGGGCAGGCCGTTCTCCACCACGTAGATCGGCAGGCCCGGGAACTTCTCGGTGTAGTTGCGCAGGTTGTAGTAGATGCCCTCGGGCTCGATGGCGTTCTTCCACAGTTCGTCGCCGAGCAGCGCGGGGCTGGGCAGATGCGTCAGGGAGGCGCCGTAATAGAAGTCGACGCCGATGTAGTCCATCTTGCCCTTGATGCGATCGGCGAACATCATGTCGGTCAGGTCCTGCACGATCGGGTACTGCGCGATATTGCTGGTGACCTTCGCGCCGGGCTGGCGCGCGTGGATGTAGTCGTAGATCGCGTTGTGCGCCTGGACCATCCGGTCGAACATGGGCAGCGCGTCGAACACGCCGATGTCACCGATCTTGATCGACTGCGCGACATAGCCCATCGGCTCGTTGATGGTGACCCACATCGGGTCGTAGCTCGCGTACCGGTCGACGACCCGGCGCATATTGGCGAGCCAGTCGGTGACGATGTCCTGCTTCTTCCAGCCGCCGCGATCGGCTTCCCAGCCGGGGATGACCCAGTGGTCCAGGGTCAGCATGGGGCGCATGCCGGCCGCGCGGATCTTCTGCAGGACCGTGTCGTAGAACTGGAAGTCGCGCTCGTCCCACACGCCCGCCTTCGGCTGCACGCGCGCCCATTCGATGCTGAGCCGGAAGACCTTCAGGCCCATGCCCGCGGCGAGATCGATGTCCTCGGCGTACCGGTCGTAGAAGTCGACCGAGTTCAGGTAGGGGTCGTGCGCCTTCCCGGAGTTGGCGTACCGGCTCCAATTGCTGTCGGGCGCACGGCCTTCGGATTGGAAGCCGGACATGGCGACGCCCCACAGGAAGTCGGGGCCGAAGGGGTTCACCGTGGTCGGCGCGCCCGAACTGCCGGTCCCGGACCCGCTGGCGCTACCGGATCCCGATCCGCTGGAGCTGCCGGAGCCCGCGCTGCCCGTTCCGGCGCTACCGGTCCCGGCGACGTCCGCGGGCGCCGAGAACGCCACGGCGGACCCGCCCGCCACGATGGCCACGGCCGACAGGATCGAACACAGGACGCGCGTAGGTCTCATCGCGGCGAATCTCCCAGAAGTGGTGCGGGCGCGGCGTGTCGCCGCTGGGTGGCCGCCCAGACTCTACTGGTCAATCGTCCAGAATGTGACCCTTTGACTAGAACTGGTTTCAGATTTGGACTCCCGTAGGTTCGGCCCCGTCAGGGCTTGCGGGCCAGGGCCGCCGAGATCAGCTGCTCCCAGACACTCAGGTCGTGGTGGTCGCCGCCGATGCGGGAGACGCCCTCGGCGGTCGGTTCGGGCCGCCACAGCGGGCACGGGACCAGGCCGGGTTCGAGGATCTCGAGATTGCCGACGAGCGCCAGGATCTCCTCGTCGGAACGCCAGCGGCCGCGGCCGAAACTGGCCTGCAGCTTCTGCTCGGCCAGGCGGGTCTCCTCATTGAAGCCGGAGCGGAAGTGCGAGATGTAGAGCATGCTGCCGGACGGGATCTGATCGGTCCAATAGCGGACGATCTGCTCGGGCTTCTCGTCATTGTTGAGGTGGTGCAGGATCGCGCTGAAGATCACGGCCACCGGCCGCGTGAAGTCGATGAGCCGCTCCACTTCCCGATGCCGGCGGATCTCCTCGGAGTCGCGCAGATCGGCGCGCAGCACGGTGGTGTTCTCGTCGGTCTCCAGCAGGGCGCGGCCGTGCGCCAGCACGATCGGGTCGTTGTCGACGTAGACCACGTGCGGCTCGCTCAGGTGCCGCTGCGCCACCTGATGCACATTGTCGGCGGTGGGCAGCCCGCTGCCGATATCGATGAACTGGGTGATGCCCGCCCGCGAGATCTCGCCGATGGCGCGCACCAGGCAATTCCGGTTGGCATAGGCGATATCCACCGATCCCGGGAGATCCTTGATGAAGAAATCCCCGATCTCCCGATCGGCGGCGTAATTGTCCTTGCCGCCCAGTAGATAGTCGTACACCCGGGCGATGCTGGGCTTGGACTGATCGATCTGTGTGTGTTCCATCATCCTCTTACCCCGTTCCGAGGGACGCCGTTGTGGCAGCAATCCTATGTAAGAGAACGACTTCCGGCGCGGGGTTCCCGGTCTCAGACCGCGCGCAGCCGGGTGCGGCTGGCGTAGACGTGTTCGGCGATGAGGGTGGCGATGCGGTCCGGGGCCTCCAGCATCGGGACATGCCCGACATTGTGGACCAGTATGCGGTCTGCGGATTCGGGGAGTTCCTCGAGAAAACGCTTCGCGTACAAGCGGTTCGGGATGATCCGGTCGTTCTCGCAGAGCAGCAGCCGCACCGGCGTGCGCAGGGTGGACAACTGCTCGAGAGCGGGGAAGCGCAGACCGCTCACCAGCATCGGCAGCATCGCCTTGCAGTGCAGGGCCGAGGTGATGGCCGCCTCCAGCCCGGACCGCGAAGCCGCCTCGGTGTTCTTGGTGAGCAGCATGGCCACCGCCTGCCGGGTGAGCCCGCTGTAGGTGATCACGTCCGGCAGATGTTTGCCGATCTCCACCACCGGCACCAGCGCCGCGAATTTCAGTCCCACCCGCAGCTGCAGCAGCGAGGGCGATTGCCAGCCGCCTGCCGGCGCGATCGCCGTGAGGGTGCGGGCCCGGCCGCGGCGGGCGAGTTCGAAGCCGACCCAGCCGCCGAGCGAATTGCCCGCGATATGGCAGGTGCGCCAGCCCATCTCGTCGAGCTGGTCCTCCACCTTGTCGGCAAGGGCGCTTATATCCAGGAACCAGCCGTCGAGTTCGGGGCCGCCCCAATGGCCGGTGAAGGCGGGAGCGAACACTTCGCAATGGCCGGCCATGCGTTGCGCCACCTGCTCCCAGCAATGCGGGGACATCATGAATCCGTGCAACAGGAGCAGCGGTTCACCGGAGCCGGTGTGCAGGGCCCCCATGGGCGCGCGCGGAGTGGAGGGCTTGGCGGTGCCTGACGTCATCGTCGTCACCCCTTCCTGGACCTCGATGTCCGTGAAGAGAGTCGGTAAGGCGCATTGTACGGTCGTGAAGTGGCGAAAATCATCAGTACGTGCAACGTGAACGGAGTGCGTGCCGCCTCGGGCAAGGGACTGCTCGAGTGGCTGGCCGCTACCGAGGCCGATATCGTCTGCCTGCAGGAGACCCGAGCGACCGATGAGCAAACGCGTAGCGCGCTAGCGCCCGCACTGGACGCCGGATGGTTCCTCAGCCATGCCGAACCCGGTCTGAAGGGCCGGGCGGGCGTGGCCATCCTGTCCCGGCACCAGCCGGACGCGGTGCGGATCGGGGTCGGGCTGCTCACCGACGGAACCTGGTCGCCCGTCGAGGAATTCGCCACCCTGGGCCGCTATATCGAGGCCGATTTCGAGGACCTCACCATCGCCAGCGTGTACGTCCACACCGGCGAGGCCGACACCCCGATGCAGGACGAGAAGTACCGCTTCCTCGACGCCATCGGCGCGCGCATGCTCGCCCACCCCGGCGAGTTCGTGATCATGGGCGACTGGAACGTCGCGCACACCGAACTCGATATCAAGAACTGGAAGGGCAACGTCAAGAACGCGGGCTTCCTGCCGCAGGAACGCGCGTGGGTGTCGTCCATGCTGGCCGCCGGGTACGCCGACGTGGTGCGCGACCTGCACCCGGGCGTGCCGGGACCCTACAGCTGGCACTCCTACCGCGGCCGCGCCTACGACAACGACGCCGGTTGGAGGATCGACTACCAGCTCGCCCGCGGTGAGATCGCCGGCCGCGCCAAGCAGGCCGTCGTGGAACGCGCCGCCACCTACGCCGAACGCTGGTCCGATCACGCGCCGGTGACGGTGCAGTACCGATGAAGAAGCTGTCGAAGAAGTCGAGCGCCTGGCTGACGCTGGGCGTCGCGATCCTGCTGTTGCTCGTGGCCTTCATCGCCAACAAGGCCAACGATCGTCCGCACGACACGGGCAGCGCCAAGCCCGTCGCCACCTCGACGATCCGGACCACCGCCAAGCCGGGCGGCGCGCCCCCGGCGCCGGCCGACCAGGCCGCGCCGCCGTCCAAGGTCGCGGGCGTGCCCGACCGCGCGTACACGACCCTGGTGGAGATCGACGCCGGGCGCTGGCCGGACTCGGCCAACTCGCCGGGCACCAAAGGCGGTGACACCTGGCAGAACCGGGACGGCAGCCTGGCCCGCAAGGACGCCGCCGGGAAGGCCATCACCTATCAGGAATGGGATGTGAATCCCAAGCAGCGCGGCCAGACCCGCGATGCCGAACGCATCATCACCGGCAGCGACGGGTCGGCCTATTACACCGGGGACCATTACAAGACCTTCACGAGGATGCGCTGATGATCGAGCCGATGCCGTTATCGCAGTTCCTCTCCGCCCCCGCCGCCGATGTCTCCGATGCCATCGCGCGCACGACCGCCCCCGCCCGCGTCCTGGGGGTGCTGCCGGTCGGCGCGGCCGAGTTCTCCGGCGTCCGCTACCGGATGCCGGACGGCTATCTGTGCCGGGAACTGCGCGGCCGCAAGATGCGCACGGTCACCGAGGTCTTCGACGAGTTCGCCGCGGCCTTCCAATTCCCGTACTACTTCGGGGAGAACAAGGACGCCTTCGACGAATGCCTGCGTGACATCGACGACTTCATCGGCGCCGCACCGGGATACGTGGTGGTCATCCGCAACGCGGCCCTCATGCTCGACCGGCAGCCGGACGAACGCGACTGGTTCGCCGAGGCCATGACCGACTGCGCCGCCATCTGGGCCGCCCGCGGCATCCCGTTCCGCGTGGTGTTGCAGGACGCCACCCCGCCCGGATTGCCGGTCATCCCACTGGCATTGGATCCGGAACCGCGGAATAGGTGATTCACCGGAGTTTCCCCTCCGGTTAACCTGCGGGCGAACCAAGCTGCCTCGGCTCCTGGGAAGGTTCCGATATGCGTACACGAAGCCGCGCCGCCGCCGCGTTCGCCGCGCTGGTCGCGTTGAGCGCCACCGCGTGTTCATCGTCCTCCGACCAGGCCGCCGGCGACACCGCGACCCCGATCAAGCACGTGGTGGTGATCTTCCAGGAGAACGTCTCCTTCGATCACTACTTCGGCACCTACCCGGTCGCCGCCAATACCGACGGCACCCCGTTCACGGCGTCGCCGAACACGCCGAAGGTGGACGGTCTCACCCCGGACCTGCTCGCCAAGAATCCCAACCAGGCTCAGCCCGTGCGCATGGGCGGCCCCGGCCAGCAGATCACCTGCGACCAGGACCACGAGTACAAGGACGAGCAGCTCGCCTTGAACGGCGGGAAGATGGATCAGTTCGTCCAGCACACCAATGTGTCCGAGGGCAAGTCCTGCAAGCCGCCGACCTACGGTCCGCAGGGCCTGGTGATGGATTACTACGACGGCAATTCGGTGACCGCGCTGTGGAATTACGCGCAGCACTACGCCATGAGCGACAACTCCTGGACCACCACCTTCGGGCCGTCCACGGTGGGCGCGCTGAACCTGGTCGCGGGCCAGACCCACGGCGTCACCAAGATGGAGCCGCCCAAGCCGGGCCAGCCCTTCCCCGAGGACACCGTCCTCGAGAACGCGGGCAACGGCCAGGGCACCGTGGTCGGCGACCCGCAGCCGTTCGGCGACGACTGCTCCAGCCGCGACACCGTGCAGATGAGCGGCACGAATATCGGCGACCTGCTCAACAAGAAGAACGTCACCTGGGGTTTCTTCCAGGGTGGTTTCAAGCCGACCGAGACCAAGGACGGCAAGGCCGTGTGCGGGGGCACCCACAATGTCGGTGTGGCGCTGGGCGGTACCGGCAAGACCGGCGACAAGGCGTGGGACACCAAGGGCGACTACATCCCGCACCACGAACCGTTCCAGTACTACCCGTCGACGGCCAACCCGCATCACCTGCCGCCGACCTCGGTCGGCCAGATCGGTAAGGCCGATCAGGCCAACCACCAGTACGACCTGACCGACTTCTGGGCCGCCGCCGACAACGGCGCCATGCCCGCCGTCAGCTACCTGAAGGCCGCGGGTTACCAGGATGGCCATGCCGCCTACTCCGATCCGATCGACGAGCAGCAGTTCCTGGTGGAGACGATCAACCACCTGCAGCGGCTGCCGGAGTGGAAGGACACCGCGGTGGTCGTGGCCTACGACGACTCCGACGGGTGGTACGACCACGCGGCGCCGAAGCTGGTCATGAATTCCGCCTCCGAGCAGGACGGTTACTCCGGCCCGGGCGTGTGCGGTGACGCCAAGGCGAATCCCGCGAAATACCAGGGTCGTTGCGGCTTCGGCCAGCGGGTGCCGCTGCTGGTCATCTCGCCGTACGCGAAGGCCAACTTCGTCGACCACGGCACCACCGACCAGACCTCGATCCTGAGGTTCATCGAGGACAACTGGAAGACCGGCCGTCTCGGCGACGACTCCTTCGACGAGCGGGCCGGAACCCTGGACGCGCTGTTCGACTTCCACGCGACCGCCCAGCCCGCACTGCACCTGGACCCGAAGACGGGCGCCGCGAGCTAGCCCGAATCCGCGCGACCGCCCGGCCCTTTCGCTTCGAAAAGGCCGGGCGGTTTCGTATTCGGGCGGGGCCGGTTGGACCTATAGTCGCTGACATTGTGTCGAGCGAGTAGGGAACGGTGTGATCGAGCGTCGGAATGTGTTGCGGGGCGGCCTGATTCTCGCGGGCGCGAGCATGCTGGCCGCGTGCGGGACACCGCGACGGGCGACCGCGACCGCGGCGTCGGGCAGCGTGGCCTGGGAATACCGGGCCGACAGCGCCGTCAGAGGGGTGCGGTACGGGTCCGGCGCGGTGGTGGCCGAATCCGAATCCGCCCTCACCGGAATCGACGCCAAGACCGGACGGGAGATGTGGCGGCTGCCGATCACCACGCCCGGTATCGGGCAGCGGTCCTGCCTGTGGAACGGGGCGCTGATGGTGCCCGGCACCGAACCCGACGCCGCCGGTGACCGCGTGGTCGCCGTGGATCTGGCGTCCGGGCAACGGAAATGGGTCTTCGACGCGCCCGAAGGCGTGAGGCTCACCGGTGTGTACGGGGTCCGGGACCAGGCGTTGTACCTGATCGCGGCCGACCACGGCGGCAAGGGGCGGGAAGCGTGGGCCGTGGACATGTCGAGCAAGACGGTCCGCTGGCGGGTGCCCTGCGAGAGTGACGGGCTGACCGTGCCCGAGGGCGGTTCGCTGCTGTACAACCAGAAGCCGGGCAGCGGCGGCGATCTCGTCGCGCTCGACCGCGAGACCGGCGAGACGGCCTGGTCGCGGGCGGGCGACACTGCGGTCTCGGCGAGCACCATCGCCTCCGGCCTGGTCAAGGGCGCGGTGCTGGCCAGCGACGGCGCGCACACCGTGTCCGGCCTCGACCCGAGCACCGGCGCGGCGCTGTGGACCACGCCCGCCCTGCCCTACGCGGCCGGCACGGTCTTCGGCTCCGGCGACGCCTACTTCCTGTGCGACGGTTCGAGACTGCACGCCATGAGCCCCGGCGACACCTCCGCGCTGTGGAGCCTCACCGTCTCCGACAAGGGCGAGGCCGTCGACGCGGCGGGCTACGGCTCCGCGGGCTCGTTCTACCTGCTGGCCGCCCGCACCTTGCGCGCCATCGACGCCCGCACCAGCAAAACCCGCTGGATGCAGGCGATTCCGGACAAGCCGGGCCAGGAGATCCACTTCGCCCTCGGCGACACCCACTGCTACGTGGAATCCACCGCCGACCCCGCGACGATCACGGCTGTCGCGCGCTGATCAGGGTCGCGGTCCGCGGGCCAGGTCCTCGCCGAGCAGGACGAAGATGTCGGTGGTGGCGTCGACCAGGTCCGCGCGGGTCATGGGGAGATCGCCCGCGAGCCAGGCCGAGAGGGTGTGGACCAGGCCGCCGACCAGGTAGTTCGCGCGGAAGCCGATCAGGGGGTCGGGTTCGGCCTCGGCGAGGCCGTAGAAGTCGATGCCCTCGGCGGCCACCAGATTCGCGAAGGCCTTGATGGTGTGGGTTGTGCGGGTGCGCAATTCGGGGGTGGCGGTGCTGACGATCAGGGCCACCCGGGCCTTGCGTGGGTCGTCGGTGAGGACGCCGACACCGGCGGTGATGGCGGCGTGCGCCTTGGCGCGGGTGTCGTCGGGGGCGGTGTGCAGGCCCGCGATCAGGGCGGCGGCCAGTTCCTCGGCGATGGTGTCGAACAGGGCCGACAGCACGGCGTCGCGGCTGTCGAAGTTCTCGTAGTAGTAGCGCTCGTTGAGGCCGGCTCCGGTGCACAGGGCGGAGACGGTGAGTTTGTCGAGGCCCTGGGTGCCGAGGATGTCGAGGGCCGCGCCGATCAGGGCGGTGCGGCGCTGGGTGCGCCGTTCGTCGGCGGACACGCCGCCGTAGGTCCGTTGCCCGGTCACGAACCGATTCTGGCATGGCGGCGATTCTGGTAGAAGGTCTTGCCAGAATCTGCGATCTGGGGGAATCTGTTTCCAGATGTGGTGGCGGCCATCACACCGGACCGGGAGGCAACGATGCCTGCACAGCGTGGCTACTTCTCCGACGACTCGATGATCCGGCGGGTCATGCGCAAACGGGCGGTCGGCGTCACCTACGGCCAGCGGGCGCTGGTCATCGGCGCGGTGCACCCGCTGCTCTATGTCGGAACCGCCGAGAACACCCAGCACCGCACCACCCCGTACACCCGCCTGGCCCTCACCGGCCGCCTGTTCGAGGCAGTCTCCCTGGGTACCCGCGAAGAAGCCGACCGCGCACGGGAATTCACCCGCAAACGCCACGCCCCCGTCCGGGGCGCGATCCCGGAGGACGCGGGCGCGGCCAACCCGGCGGGCTCCCGCTACTCCGCCAACGATCCGCATCTGATGTTCATGACCATGGCCTTCACCTTCGACTCCGCCGAGGTCATGCACGATCTGCTGGTCCGCCGCCTCACCCCGACCGAGCGCGAGGGCCTCTACCAGGACTACGTGCGCTGGGGCGAACTGTTCGGCATGCCGCGCACCGCCGCCCCCTACACCTACCGCGAATTCCGCGACTACTTCGACGCCTACCTGGCCTCGGACGAACCCCATCTCACCGACGAGGCCAAACTGGTCGGCTCCTACCTGATGGGCCAGCGCGTCGCCCACCCCCTCCCGATGCCCGCCCAGCAGGCCCTCTCCGGCTTCTCCCTGCTCGTCCAGGGCAGCCTCCCCAAGCGCATCCGCGACATGTACGACCTCTCCTGGGGCCTGCGCGAGGAGGTCGCCTTCCGCGGCCTGGCCCGGGCCGTCCGCACCGCCCACATCACCCCGCCCCTGCTCGGCAACCCCCTCAACGCCCCCATGACCGGCCCCAGCTACCCCCTGTACAAGCTGGTCACCCGCCGCGAACAGCGCCTGATCGGCTCCGGCCGCTCATCGATGCCGGGCGTCGACCCGCGCTCGCTCGCGGACCGCCTCGGCGCCTAGGCCCCCGCGGCCCCTGCTCGTCCATGACCGCCGAGCAGGGGGATCGGCCCGTCGGTCGTCGACGTCGGTGGCGTCGGCGAGGTGCTCGGAGGTTCGGCCGCGGCGACCGGCCGCGCGCCGACCAGTCCCGCGACCACGGCCACCGTGGCGAGAACCCCTCGTATCCCGCATCGCATGGCTAACCTTCCGAGAGTTGGGTCACCCGCGAACCGGCGCCCCGACATCGAGTCTGTACCGGTCGTGACCTGCGCACCCGAGTACTCGACTACCTGTCTCGACGGCCCGATCCGGCGCTGCTACCCGCACGCCCGCCGCCGGCCGTGAACCCGATCCGGAGGGTGGGGGAGGCGCGAATTAAGCTCGACCCATGTCGAGTGTTGAGCCGGCCGCTGAGCGTAAGCAGCGGGTACTGTCCGGAATCCAGCCCACCAGCGATTCCTTCCACCTCGGCAACTACCTTGGCGCGCTGCAGTATTGGGTGCGGCTGCAGGACGATTACGACGCCTTCTACTTCATCCCGGACCTGCACGCGATCACCGTGCCGCAGGATCCCAAGGAGTTGCGCCGCCGGACCAAGGTGTCGGCCGCGCAGCTGCTGGCGCTGGGCGTCGACCCCAAGAAGTCGACGCTGTTCGTGCAGTCGCAGGTGCCCGAGCACGCCGAGCTGACCTGGGTGCTGAACTGCATCACCGGGTTCGGTGAGGCCAGCCGGATGACCCAGTTCAAGGACAAGTCGGTCAAACAGGGGGCCGACAACGCCACGGTCGGGCTGTTCACCTACCCGGTGCTGATGGCCGCCGACATCCTGCTCTACCGGCCCCAGCTGGTGCCGGTCGGCGAGGATCAGCGCCAGCACCTGGAGCTGACCCGAAACCTGGCGCAGCGCTTCAACACTCGCTACAAGAAGACCTTCGTGGTGCCCGAGCCGCACATCGTGACCGGCACCGCCAAGATCTACGACCTGCAGGACCCGACCTCGAAGATGAGCAAGTCGGCGGCCTCGGACTCGGGCCTGCTGAGCCTGCTCGACGACCCGAAGGTCTCGGCCAAGAAGATCCGCTCCGCGGTCACCGACACCGAACGCGAGATCCGCTACGACCCGGAGACCAAGGCGGGCGTCAGCAATCTGCTGGTCATCCTGAGCTCGCTCACCGACACTCCGATCGTCACGCTCGAACAGGACTACGCCGGCAAGGGCTACGGTGACCTGAAATCGGATACCGCCGACGCGCTCATCGAGTTCGTGACACCGCTGCGCGCGAAGGTGCAAGAATACATGTCTGACCAGGGTGAACTCGATCGTGTCCTCGCCGCGGGAGCCGAGCGGGCGCGGGAGATCGCCGGGCGGACTCTCGCGCAGGTGTACGACCGGGTGGGGTTCCTCGCCCGCTGACCCGGCCGCCGCGCGCCCAGGTGTGCGGAGGTGGCGGTGTTCGGGAATCTCGTCGACAACGTCGAGACGTGGATCAGGACCCAGGTCCAGCGGCGACCCTGGCTCGACCATATGGTCCGGGCCGGGGGCCGGTATCAGCGCCAGCGCGGCGACTACTACGCCGCGGGCATCACCTATTTCACGGTGCTGTCGCTGTTCCCGCTGCTGATGGTGGGCTTCGCGGTGGCGGGCTTCGTGCTGTCGCGGAATCCGCAGTGGCTCACCGACATCCAGGACAAGATCGTCGAGAACATTCCGGGGTCGGCGGGCGGTTCGATCAACGATCTGATCAACCAGGCGGTGCGATCCCGGGCCGGTGTCGGCACCTTCGGTCTGCTGGCCGGCGCGTACGCCGGGCTCGGCTGGATCGGCAACCTGCGGGCCGCGCTCACCGAGCAGTGGGATCAGCCCAGTAAGAAGCGGAACTGGTTCCTGGCCAAGGCTTCCGACCTGCTGGCGCTGATCGGGCTGTTCCTGGCCATCCTGGTCTCGCTGGGCCTGTCGGTGCTCGCCTCGAGCGGATTGATCTCCACCCTGCTGGAGCGGCTGCACATTCACGAATCGACCTGGGTGAAGGCGCTGCTCACCATCGCGTCGCTGGCGCTGGCGGTGCTCGCCAACTGGGCGGTCTTCGTGTGGATCATCGCGCGACTGCCGCTGCACCCGGTCACCTTCCGCAGCGCGGCCCGCGCCGCCCTGATCGCCGCGGTGGTGTTCGAGGCGTTCAAACAGCTGGCCTCGATCATCCTGCGGTCCGTGGTCAACGGCCCGGCGGGCGTGGTGTTCGGGCCCATCATCGGGTTGATGGTGTTCAGCTACTTCACCGCCCGGATCATCCTGTTCGCCACCGCCTGGGCCGCGACCGCCACGGAAAACGAAGTGCTCGAGGACATTCCGGCGCCCGCCCCGGCGGTCATCCGGCCCCGGACCACCGGGGCCGGACTGTCGGCCGGAGCGGGTGCGGCTTGGTTCGGCGCGGGAGCCTTTGCCGGAGTGCTGCTTTCGGGGCTGCGCCGCCGTTGAACGGGCGACTCAGCAGTGGTTGTGCAGGTTCATCTTCGCGACGAGCGGGTACAGGTTCCGGTTGAACTCGCCCTCGGCGAACCAGCGGTACTGCTTGTGCTTGTCGGGCAGGTTGCGCGAGAACTTCGCCTGGTCCTGCGGGTCGTAGAAGTGGACGTTGCGCAGCGTGGTGAGCACCGCGCCGTGGTCGTCCTGCAGCTCCGCCCACATCAGCCAGGCGTCGTTGTTGCTGGACGAGGTGACGGTGCCGTCGAACCAGGCGTGGCCGTCGGAGTCGATGGTCCACTTCGCGCCGCCGAACATGGTGCAGTCGCCGTGGTGCAGGTCGTGGTCCCAGGAGTACCACTTCTGCGCGGCCGCGGACGCCGGGCCGGCGGAGGTGGTGGCGCCGAAGACGCCGAGGGCGAGCACCGCGGCGGCCAGCGGGGCCAGGCGGCGCAGGCGGGAGTTGCGGTTGGATTTCATGGTGGGGTCCCCTCCAGAGTCGACGCCGGATTTCCGGCGTGCGACCACTGTGCGGGGACCCACCAACAAGGAACCAATGGCGGACCAATGGCGGTCAGCGGCGGCGGCTCAGCCTTCGCGCCGCCAGCAGCAGCACCAGGACCAGGAAGACGCCGCCGACGATGAGCACGGTGCGCAGGTCCTGGTGGTCGTTGTCCGAGGCGGCCGGCTGCGGGGAAGCCTCGGTCTGCGGGGCGGGCGGGCTGGCCAGCGCCACCGAGGGATTCGCGTCCGTGGTCCCGCCGGGCATGGCGCCCACACTCGACCCGGCCGGCAGCGCGTAGGCCCAGTCGAGCAGTTTGGCCGCCTGCTCCCACGGCCGGAACGGCCGCACGTCCGCCTTGAGCAGGCTCACCACATAGCGGTGGCCATTGCGCTCGGCGGCCGCCACGAAGGTCTGCCGGGCGTCGTCGGTATAGCCGGTCTTGCCGCCGATCGCGCCATCGTACTCGAAGAGCAGATGGTTGTCGTTGGCGATGGGGAAGCCCGGATGATCCTTGTCGCCGGGGATCTTCGGGTCGGCGGGGAAGCCGGGAAAGTCCACCTGTTCGGTGTGGATCAGCTCCGCGAACAGCGGCAGCGTCATCGAATGCCGGAACAGCATGGCCAGGTCGTAGGCCGAGGTGCTCATGCCCGGACCGTCCAGCCCGGACGGGGTGGCGGCGCGAGTGTCGAACGCCTGCAACTGTTTCGCCATCGCGTTCATCTTCGCGACGGTGGCGTCGTCCCCGCCCAGCTGGGCCGAGATGGCATGCGCCGCATCGTTTCCCGACGCCATGATGAGCGCCTGGAACAGCTGCTTGTTGGTGTACTTGCCGCCCGGGCCGATGCCCACCCGGGTGCCGTCGGCGTTCGCGTCGTCCTGGGTGCCGGTCACCACGGTGTCCAGGTCCAGGGCCGGGATCGCCACCGCCGCCAGCAGCACCTTGATGGTGGAGGCGGGGCGATACCGGCCGTGTGGATCCTTGGCCGCGAGGACCGTGCCGGAGTCCAGGTCCGCCACCGTCCACGCCGTCGCCGAAATCCCTTCCGGCAGCGGCGCGGCCCCCGCCGGCAGGATCACCCCGCACCCGCTCAGCCGCTTGCCCCCGATCGGCGGATCCGGAATCGGCAGGGCCGCCGGAGCCTTCTGTCCGGGTTCGGGCACCTCGGAGGAGTCGATGGGGGACGGCGGCGTGGTCTTGTTCGGGCAGGTGTCGGTGTTGGGGGTGGTGAACGGCGTCGTGGTGGTCGACGGCTCGGCCACCGCGGTTCCCGGTAACACCGGCCCGAGGGCGATGCCCGAGAACACGGTGAGGCCCGTCGCGAGCGTCGCGGCGGTGAGAAGGCGCGAATACCTGCGATTACTCATCGCGCCCGACTTTATCGCCTAGTTGGCGGAGTGGTTGACAGGGCAGCCGTGGGCGAGCGGGCCGAGCAGCTTGTTGTTGTCGTAGAAGTGCTCGAGCTCGACGATGCGCAGGTCCTCGGAGACCTTGGCGATGGTCACGCCGGTCATCTCGATGAGTTCGCCGGTGGGCTGGTGGCCCTTGTACTCGCCCTCGTAGCGACCCCAGTGCCGCCACTTGAAGGTGACGGTCGGCGGGCCGGACAGCACCTCGAGGACCTCCCAGAAGAAGCCGCCGGGGAAGGCGGTGTGGAAGATCTTGTGCGAGGACTCGAAGTCCTCGCCGGCGACGTCGTAGAAGGGGTTCTCGCCGATCAGGATGTTGTAGGACCCGATGCGCGCGAATTCCTCGGCGTCCTGCCACTGGCCGCCGTTGACCCGGCCGCGGTAGTGCTCGGCCACCAGGGAGACCCACTTGGCGGGGTCCTTCTTGTGCGAGACCTCCATCTCGAAGACCTTCACCAGCTCTTCGACGATGTGCTCCAGCGAATCCGGCGCGTGCTGGGTGGTGCGCTCGACCGGAATGACTTCCTTGCTGAGGTGGTAGTCGGGTGCGCCCTCACGCCAATCCTCCGGCGCGGCAGCGGCGATGACGGCGTCGCGGCCCTGCAGGTGCAGGGGGGTCTCGACGGATTCGGTTGCTTGGTCGGTCATTTCGTGCCTCACGTGTCCAGACCCCTTGGGGGGTCGTCGATCTCGAAAACGGACCGCATGACGGTAACAGCAGGGAGATGCCGTGTCGCGACAAGTATTTGAGACATCGGTACCAAAGGGCGGAATGGTGACACACCCCATTGCGGCCCCTCCGGACCCATGACACGACAAGAATTGACAGTCTCTCCAAAATGAGAGACGCTCTCATTATCGAGAAGCACTCAAATGATTGGAACTGTCATGAAGGCTGAAGGAGTGCGCCGCTGGCTGGCGCTGGGAGCCCTGGCCATCGCCATGCTGACCATCGGGCTCGATGTCACCGTCCTCACCGTCGCCCTGCCCACCCTGGCGACCGACCTGCACGCCGACACCTCCGCGCTGCAGTGGTTCAGCAGCGCGTACACCCTGGCCCTGGCCGCCTTCATGCTCCCGGCGGGCGCCCTCGGCGACCGGTACGGCCGCAAGAAGTTCCTGCTCGGCGCCCTGCTGCTGTTCGGAGTGGCCGCCGTGGCCTGCGCCTTCGCCACCAGCTCCGGCCAGCTCATCGCCGGGCGCGTGGTGCTCGGCCTGGCCGCGGCGATCATGATGCCGCTGTCCATGGCCGTGCTGCCCACGCTGTTCCCCGAACCGGGGGAGCGGCAGCGGGCCATCACCATCTGGATCACCTCCACCGCCATCGGCCTGCCGCTGGGCCCGATCGTGGGCGGCTGGCTGCTGCAGCACTACTGGTGGGGCTCGGCCTTCCTGCTCAATGTGCCGCTGGTGATCGTCGGCGCCATCGCGGTGGCCCTGCTGGTGCCGGAATCCAACAGCGCGAGCGCCTTCCGCATCGACCTGCCCGGCGCGCTGCTGTCCGCGGCCGGAATGCTCGGCGTCACTTACGGTTTCATCCGCTGCGGTCAGGAGGGCTGGGGCGATGCCGTGGCCTGGACCGCCATCGCCGCGGGCGTCGCGCTGGGCGGGGCGTTCGTGCTCTGGCAGCGCCGCACCGCGCACCCGCTGGTCGACCTCGGCCTGTTCGCCGAGCCCGGATTCCGGTGGGGCACGGTCTTCATGATCCTGGTGAACTTCGCGATGTTCGGCCTGTTCTTCACCATGCCGCAGTACTTCCAGGCGGTGCTCGGCTCGGACACCCTGGGCAGCGGCCTGCGTCTGCTTCCGCTCATCGGCGGGCTGGCCGTCGGATCGCGGCTGGTGGACCGGCTGCTGCCCAAGGTCGGGGTGCGGGCGGTGCTGGTGGCCGGATTCGCCTTGCTCGCCGCCGGTCTCGGCCTGGCCGCGATGATCACCGTGGACAGCGGCTACGGGTTCGCGGCCACCGGCCTGGTGCTGCTGGGCGTCGGGATGGGCTTCGTCATGCCGGCGGCCATGGGCGCGGCCACCGATGATCTCACCCCCGAGCGGGCCGGGTCCGGATCGGCGCTGCTGCAAGCCCTCCGGCAGGCGGGCGGCACCATCGGCGTCGCCATCCTGGGAACCGTGCTCTCCACCCAGTACCGTTCGGGTCTGGGCGATTTCGACCGCGAGCCGATCTCCGACGGCGTGAATGCCGGGGTCGGCGTGGCCCGCAAGCTCGGCGACCCCGCGCTGCTGGCGCACGTGCAGAGCGCGTTCGTCGACGGCATGAGCGCGATGCTGTGGGTGTGCACCGCCATCTGTGTGGCCGCCGCCGTGCTGGCCGCGTTGGTGATCCGCCGCAAGGATCCGGTCGTGCTCACCGATCTCGATGCGGGACAATCGGTCCATGTCGGCTGAGACTGCCTCCGCGACGCCTCCGGCCCCGGCGAAAGCCGCGGCCGGAGGTGGGCTGCGTGAACGGAAGAAGGAACGCACCCGCCGGACCATCCGCACCGAGGCGTTCCGGCTCTTCCGGGAGCAGGGGTACACCGAGACCACGGTCGAGCAGATCGCGGCCGCCGCGGACATCTCGCCGAGCACCTTCTTCCGCTACTTCCCGTCCAAGGAACAGGTCGCCCTCGCCGACGACCTGGACCCGCTCATGATCGCGTCCATCGAGCGACAGCCCCGAGACATGACGCTGCTGGCCGCGTTCAAACAGGCCACTCTCGACGCCTTCGCCGCGCTCAGCCCGGAGGAGTTCGCGTTCGAGAAGGAACGCGTCGAACTGCTCTACTCGGTGCCCGAACTGCGCGGCGCGGTCGCTCAGGAGGTTCAGCGCAATCTGCTCATGGTCGCCGAGATCGCGGCTCGTTGGACCGGGCGCGCCTCCGACGACTTCGAGGTGCTGGCCTTCGCGGGCGCGCTGACCGGCGCCATGATGGCCTTCCTCGACCGCGATCCGTTCTCGCGGGACCAGATCATCCGGGTCATCGACTTCCTCGAGGGAGGAATCTCCTCGCTCTAGACCGGCTTCACACCCACCAGCCGCGCCACCGTGTCGTCGGTCATGGTCTCGAAGAACCCGCCCACCACGTCCTCGATCTCGGTGACCGACTCGGCGCAGTACAGCACCGGCTGATAGTGCGTGATGTCGTAGACGATGGTGCCCATGGCGTGGATGTCCAGCGGACGCAGGTCGGCATCGCGGAACTCCTCGATCTCCCCGTACGAGGACAGCAAACCCGCACCGTAGCAACGCACTTCGCCGTGCTCGCGCAGCACCCCGAACTCGAGCGAGAACCAGAACACGTCGGCCAGGAACTTCAACGCCCGCTCGGTCTCCAGCCGGGCCACCGCCGCGCCGACCGTCTCGTACAGGGCCGCGAACCGCGGGCTGGCCAATTGATTGGCGTGGCCGAGGATTTCGTGGATGGCGTCCGGCTCGGGCGTGTACAGCGGCGCGGAGTGATGGCGAATGTACTGGGTGGAATGGAAGGTCCGGTCCGCGAAGGAGCCGAAGAACTCCCGCAAGGGCACCAGCCCGGCGGCGGGCGCGTACCGGAATCCGGTGAGCGGCACCAGTTTCGCGGACACCTCGTCCAGCTGCGGAATGTGGTCCGCGGGCAGCGCCAGCCGCTCGGCGGCGTCGATCACCTCCGCGCACGCGTACCTGGCCCGCTTGCGGGCCAGCTCGGCGGAGACGATCCGCCACACCTCCTGCTCCTCGGCGGTGTACTCGACCCGCGGCACCGGATCGCCCGGCCGGTACTCCAGGGCCATGGCCGCGATGGCATTGCGGCGGGTCCGGTACACGGGATCGTGCACGCCGGGATGCTCGTCGCTCAAATGCACCGTCACATCGCCGTCCGCCCCCTTCGTGACCGGCGAGTACAGCTGAGCTTCGGTGAACATACCTCGATGCAAGCACCGCCTGGTGATCTAGACAACGAACGGTGGCCCAGCTGGTCAATATGACCAGCTGAGCCACCGTTTTGTCCGTGAATTCCGGACGCTGCTTCGCCGTCAGCTAGGCATTCGGTCCCGTTTGCAGCCGGGCCGAACACCGCGCCGGTGTCAGCGGGCGGCGTTCGCCGGGTCGAGCAGCGCCGGCACCCGGGTCTCCCGGTCCGGACCCTTGGCCTCCACCAGGAACTCCCGGCTGAACATCGCCGACAGGATCGCGATGCCGCCGCGGTGAATCCGGAACTCGCTCTTGGCGGCGGTACCGGTCAGCCGGATGACGCGGCCCTCGGCGCGCGGCGGGCGGGTCATGTCCTTGACGCGGCCCCGGCCGGTCCACTCCAGCTCGGCGGCGTCGATGACCGCGTCCTCGGGGACCAGCAGCTTGACCATGGCGTGGTCGAGCTCGGCGTGCACCACGATCTCCGACTCGCCCTCGATCCGCGGCGAGCGCAGGTCGATGACCACGCTGCCGTAGCGGGCCTTCACCTGGAAGGTGTTGGCGTCGGTCCAGTCGCCCAGGTGCTTGGTGGTGTCGTGATCGGTGTGGATCTTCACGGTGTCGGTGGTCTTCATGGCCTTGGTCCCTTCGGGGAGTCGGTGCTGGTCGGGTTCGCCTGCTCCTCAATAGTGACATAGAGACTAGTTGCAAAGCAACTAGTTCGGAGAAACTAGTTTTCAGGCACCTAGTAAGGTGGTTGACATGACAGCCTCGACTCCGGCCGCGCGGTTCAAGCGCTCGCCCTTGGCCATGGCGGTGCTCGGCATCCTGCACCTGGAACCGATGCACCCCTACGCCATCCAGCGCCGGATCAAGGAGTGGGGCAAGGACAAGGTCATCAACGTCGGGCAGCGGGCGCAGCTCTACAAGACGATCGCGCGGTTGCAGGACGCCGGACTGGTGGCGGTCCGCGAGACCGGCCGCGACCAGCAGTACCCCGAACGCACGGTCTACGAGATCACCGACGACGGCCGGACCGCCTGCCTGGCGTGGATCAACGACATGGTCGCGACACCGCGCGACGAGTTCCCGGAATTCCCCGCGGCACTGTCGTTCCTGATGCTGCTGCCGCCCGACGCCGCCCGGATCGAGCTCGCGCGGCGCGCCGACGCCGTGCGCACCGCGCTCGACGAGATAGAGGCGGGCCTGACGGGTGCCACCGAGTTCGGCATCCCGCGCGTCGCATTGCTCGAGGACGAGTATCAGCGCGCCGTCACGGCAGCCGAATTGACGTGGCTGGAGAGCGTTCTCGCGGAACTCGCCGACGGCGGCCTCACCTGGTCCTGGGAGATGCTGGCGCCGTTCCAGGATCGGTCCCCGGCCTGACGAACGAAAGCCGCCCGCATCCGAAGATGCGGGCGGCCTTGGTATTTCGGCTCAGCCGGAGTCAGCGGGCGAACAGCAGCGCGCGCTTGACCTCCTGGATCGCCTTGGTGACCTCGATGCCACGGGGGCACGCGTCGGTGCAGTTGAAGGTGGTGCGGCAGCGCCACACACCCTCGACATCGTTGAGGATGTCCAGACGCTCGCGGGCGCCCTCGTCACGGCTGTCGAAGATGAAGCGGTGCGCGTTCACGATCGCGGCCGGGCCGAAGTAGCTGCCGTCGCTCCAGTACACGGGGCAGGAGGTGGTGCAGCAGGCGCACAGGATGCACTTGGTGGTGTCATCGAAACGGGCGCGGTCGTGCTGGGACTGGATGCGCTCGTAGGTCGGCTCGTTGCCCTTGGTGATCAGGTAGGGCTTGACCGCCTTGAACGCGTCGAAGAACGGCTCCATGTTCACCACGAGGTCCTTCTCCACGGGCAGGCCGCGGATCGGCTCGACGGTGATCGTCAGATCCTTGCCGCCCTTGGGCAGCATGTCCTTCATCAGGATCTTGCACGCCAGGCGGTTGACGCCGTTGATGCGCATGGCGTCGGAGCCACACACGCCGTGCGCGCAGGAGCGACGGAAGGTGAGCGTGCCGTCCAGGTAGGACTTGATGTAGATCAGCACGTTCAGGAACCGGTCGGTCGGCAGCACGGGGACCTTGAACTCGTCCCAGTGCTGGCCCTGCCCGTCCTCCGGGTTGAAGCGGGCGACCTTGACGGTGATCAGGGTCGACCCGTCCGGCACCGGAGCCGGCTTCTGCGGCGTTTCAGCGACAGCAGTCATCAGTACTTACGCTCCATCGGCTCGTAACGGGTCTGCACAACCGGCTTGTAGTCCAGGCGGATGTCGGAGATGAGCTCCGGGCTGGACTTGTAGGCCATGGTGTGGCGCATGAAGTTGACGTCGTCGCGGTCCGGGTAGTCCTCGCGCGCGTGGCCGCCGCGGGACTCCTTGCGGTTCACCGCACCCGCCACGGTCACCTCGGCCAGCTCCAGCAGGAAGCCCAGCTCGACGGCCTCGAGCAGGTCGCTGTTGTAGCGGCGGCCCTTGTCCTGCACGGTGATCCGCGAGTAGCGCTCCTTGAAGACCTGGATCTCCTCGAGCATCGACTTGAGCGACTCCTCGGTGCGGTACACACCGGCCTTGTCGTCCATCGAGTTCTGCAGCTCGGTGCGGATGTCGGCGACGCGCTCGTTGCCGTGCTCGCCCAGCAGGTTGGCCAGCCAGTCCTGGACCATCTGCGCCGGGTTCTCCGGCATCTCGACGAACTCGGCGCGCTGGGCGTACTCGGCGGCCGCGATGCCCGCGCGCCGGCCGAACACGTTGATGTCCAGCAGCGAGTTGGTGCCCAGACGGTTGGCGCCGTGCACGGAGACACAGGCGCACTCACCGGCGGCGTACAGGCCGGGCACGATGTCGGTGTTGTTGCGCAGCACCTCGCCGCGGATGCGGGTCGGGATGCCACCCATCACGTAGTGACAGGTCGGCATGACCGGCACCGGCTCCTTGACCGGGTCGACGCCCAGGTAGGTGCGGGCGAACTCGGTGATGTCGGGGAGCTTCTCCTCGAGCACGTCCTCACCGAGGTGGGTCACGTCGATGAGCACGTAGTCCTTGTTCGGGCCCGCGCCGCGGCCCTCACGGACCTCGAGCACCATGGAGCGCGCGACGATGTCACGCGGCGCCAGGTCCTTGATGGTCGGCGCGTAGCGCTCCATGAAGCGCTCACCGGAGGCGTTCCGGAGAATGCCGCCCTCACCACGCACGGCCTCCGAGATCAGGATGCCCAGGCCCGCGAGGCCTGTCGGGTGGAACTGGTGGAACTCCATGTCCTCCAGCGGAAGTCCCTTGCGGAACACGATCGCCATGCCGTCACCGGTGAGGGTGTGGGCGTTGGAGGTGGTCTTGTACATACGACCGGAACCACCGGTGGCGAAGATGATCGACTTCGCGTGGAACACGTGCAGCTCGCCGGTGGCCAGCTCGTAGGCCACCACGCCGGTCGCGATCGGGCCGTTGGGGCCGTCGGACAGGATCAGGTCGAGCACGTAGAACTCGTTGTAGAACTCCACGTCGTGCTTGACGCAGTTCTGGTACAGCGTCTGCAGGATCATGTGGCCGGTGCGGTCGGCGGCGTAGCACGCGCGACGGACCGGGGCCTTGCCGTGGTCGCGGGTGTGACCGCCGAAGCGACGCTGGTCGATCTTGCCCTCGGGCGTGCGGTTGAACGGCAGGCCCATCTTCTCCAGGTCGAGCACGGCGTCGATGGCCTCCTTGGCCATGATCTCCGCGGCGTCCTGGTCGACCAGGTAGTCACCACCCTTGACGGTGTCGAAGGTGTGCCACTCCCAGTTGTCCTCTTCGACATTCGCGAGCGCGGCGCACATACCGCCCTGCGCCGCACCGGTGTGCGAGCGGGTCGGGTAGAGCTTGGTCAGCACGGCGGTGCGGACCCGAGGACCGGCCTCGATCGCCGCACGCATTCCAGCGCCACCGGCACCGACGATCACGACGTCGTAGCGGTGCTCCTGAACGGGTCGGGATTCACTCATCGAGGTGGCCTGTTCCTAACTGATGTTGGGGTCGAAGGTGAAGATCACGTAGGTGCCGGTGACCATGACCAGGATCATGGACACGACCAGCGCGGTCTTCAGCCAGAAGCGGGTGGAATCCTTGCGCGCGTAATCGTCGATCACGGTGCGCAGGCCGTTGCCGCCGTGCAGCTGGGCCAGCCACAGCATGGTGAGGTCCCAGAGCTGCCAGAAGGGCGAGGCCCAGCGGCCGGCGACGAACGCGAAGTTCAGGCGGTGCACGCCGCCGTCGAGCATCAGCATGATCGTCATGTGGCCGATGACCAGGATGACCAGCAGCAGGCCCGAGGCACGCATGAAGAGCCAGGCGTACTTCTCGAAGTTGTTGCCGCCGGCGCGGCGGGGAGCGCGGGGGGCGTCGAGCGAGGCGGGGCGGTCGTAGGACTTACCGAGAACAGGTGCGGTCATGTCGGCTCTCAATTCGTCAGCAGGTAGAAGAACTGGCGGCCGACACCGGCACCGGCGACGACGATCCAGATCGCGAGCACGATCCAGAGCATCTGCCGCTGGTAGCGCGGGCCCTGCGACCAGAAGTCGACGAGGATGATGCGGATGCCGTTGAACGCGTGGAACAGCACGCAGACAACGAGACCCATCTCCATGAGGGCGACGACGGGGTTCTTGTAGGTCTCGATCGCGCGGTCGTAGGTGTCCGGGCTGACTCGCACCAACGCGGTATCGAGGACGTGGACGAACAGGAAGAAGAAGATCGTCACGCCGGTGATGCGGTGCAGTGCCCAGGACCACATGCCGGGGTCGCCTCGGTACAAGGTTCGCTTCGGCTTGGCCGGAGCTTCTAGCGTGGTCATAGAGTGCGGTGCCTCCAACGTCGTTGATGGACCCGGTCAGAATCCGGCCGCGGAGCCTTCGGACTGTCGAAACCACCTGCTCACGAGCGGAATCAACATCCGGTGGCAGTGCTGCAGGCCCGTTGTCGGGAACCTGAACCGATCTGTCGTGAACTCTAAACCCAGCTTTGGAGGGGAACTAATTCGGCGTGCCGCTCGTTGGCTCAAATTGTTGTGAGTTAGGTTTGCCTTTCCTGATTTTCGCGACCAGGCAGAACGTGTAACACGGGGGTGCTGTCACATCCATAGGAGGATGGTCCGAAATGTCCGATATTGACTGGAAAGTCCTGCGCAACAAGGCTTTTGAAGTTATGCAGGGGGCCTATGCCCCCTATTCCGGATTCCCCGTCGGGGCCGCGGCTCTCACCGTCGACGACCGCGTGGTGAGCGGCTGCAATGTGGAAAATGTCTCATACGGTTTGGGCCTCTGCGCCGAATGTGTACTGGTCGGTAACTTGATTTCGGGCGGCGGCGGGCGACTCCGGGCGGTCTCGATCTGCGACTCCCGGGGTGCGGTGCTCATGCCCTGTGGACGCTGCCGCCAGATTCTGCTCGAGCACGGCGGCGGCGATTTGCTCGTCGATCACCGCGACGGTCCCGTCACCCTGAACACGCTGCTGCCGGACTCCTTCGGACCCGACGACCTCGCCGCCGGACAGCGGTAGACCGCCGCTATAACGGCTGATCATCGTGGCGCGCGCGGGAATCCGTGGAAAGGCGGCCGGGCCCGTGCCAGGGTGGAGGACGTGACGGTGCACTCGGCGGTGGACGTGATTCGGGCCAAGCGCGACGGCGGCCAGCTCAGCGACGCGCAGATCGATTGGGTGGTGGACGCGTTCACCCGCGGCGAGGTCGCCGACGAACAGATGTCGGCGCTGGCCATGGCCATCGTCTGGCGCGGCATGACCCGCCGCGAGACCGCCCGCTGGACGCGGGCCATGATCGACTCCGGGAAGCGTTTGGACTTCACCGATCTGGGTCGCCCCACCGTCGACAAACACTCCACCGGCGGGGTCGGCGACAAGATCACGCTGCCGCTGTCGCCGCTGGTCGCGGCCTGCGGGGCCGCCGTGCCCCAGCTCTCCGGGCGCGGATTGGGCCACACCGGAGGCACACTCGACAAGCTCGAGTCGATACCCGGCTGGACCGCCGATATTCCGGTCGGGCGCATGCGGGAGCTCTTGTCCGATCCCGCCATCGGCGCCGTCGTCTGCGCCGCCGGCGCCGACCTGGCCCCCGCCGACAAACGGCTCTACGCGCTGCGTGACGTCACCGGGACCGTGGAATCCATCCCCCTGATCGCCAGCTCCATCATGAGCAAGAAGATCGCCGAGGGCACCGGGGCGCTGGTCCTGGACGTGAAGGTCGGCCGCGGGGCGTTCCTGCGGGAAGAGTCCCAGGCGCGCGAACTGGCCACCGCCATGGTCGAACTCGGCACCGACGCCGGGGTGCGGACCGTGGCCCTGCTCACCGCCATGGACACCCCGCTCGGCCACACCGCCGGAAACGCCCTGGAAGTCTGCGAATCCCTCGACGTACTGGCCGGCGGCGGCCCCGCCGACGTCGTCGACCTCACCCTCGCCCTGGCCCGGGAGATGCTGGCGCAGGCCGGGATCACCGACATCGACCCGGCCGACGCGCTCGCCGACGGCCGCGCCATGGACCAGTGGCGGGCCATGGTGCGCGCCCAGGGCGGCGATCCGGACGCCCCGCTGCCGCAGGCCCGCCACACCGAAACCCTGCGCGCGGCGGCCG
>NZ_JBSGCY010000045.1:0-44442 GCF_053602115.1 Nocardia sp. NPDC004582
GGCCGGCTGGCGCTGGCGGGTCTGCGCGGTGCTGGCGGTACTGGCCGCGATGGCCGCGCTGGCCTGGGTCGGCACCGGGGCGCTGGTCGCGGGCGGCATCGGACTGGTCGCCACCACCTACCTGCTGAACACCGCCACCGTGTCGGCCCCGGCGGGCGTGGTGCCCACCACCATTCCCTCGGTCGCGGGCGCGCTGCTGTTCACCGTGGCGGCCGGGGCGGCGACCGTATTGCCCGCCGGACTGTCCTGGGTGCCGATCCTCGCGCCGTTCGCCGTGATCGCGTTGTACGCCATGCTGGTGCGCGGACTGACCAGCGACTCGGCCTAGCCGCCGGGGCGAAAATCGCTTCGAATCCGCCTGCGGGACTGCTTCACTCGCGACATGAACGAATATCGCATGAACGAGCGACAGCTGGTCCGGACCTCCAAGCGGCTGTCCCGGCATCTGCGGCACGCGCCCGAGGCGATCGGGCTCACCCTGGACTCGGCCGGATGGGTGGACGTCGCCGCGCTGCTGGCGGCGCTGGCCCGGTACGGCCGCACCGTCACGCGGCCCGAACTGGACGAGGTGGTGGCACGGAACAACAAGCGCCGCTTCGAATTCGACGCGACGGGGACCCGGATCCGCGCGAGTCAGGGGCACAGTGTCGCCGTTGACCTGGAGTACCGGGCGACCACGCCGCCCGAACTGCTCTACCACGGCACCGTTGCCGCGGCCCTGCCCGGAATTCGCGCCGAGGGCTTGCGGCCCATGCGCCGCCACGACGTCCATCTGTCGGCGGACACCGAGACCGCCGTCAAGGTCGGGTCACGTCGAGGCCGACCCATCGTGCTGACCGTGGACGCCGCCGCGATGCACCGCGACGGGCACGAGTTCCGGGTCAGCGCCAATGGGGTCTGGCTGGTGGCCGCCGTCCCGCCCGGTTACCTGACCGGTCTGTGAGCTCCGGCAGGACGCGAGCAGGACGGAATCCACTGTGGGCGGGGATTATTGGAGCGCGGGCGGCATCCGGGTCGGCTTGATGCGGCCGGCGTCGATGAGCGCCCGGAATGCCGCGGCTTTGCGCTGGCATTCGGCGACCGGGCAGCGGCGGTGCTGCTGCATGGTGCGGTGGGCTTCCTGGAGGCCCAAGGGGTGATCGGGGGCGAGGTGCGACCAGGAGGATGGTGCGGTGGTAGCCAACGCCAAAGCGTTGTGCTCCTTGGTGATTCGATCGCGGATCCGATCCACTGAGAGCCGATCCGGATCCTGGTGGGGGTGGTGCAGGCTCATGATGGCGATTGCCGTGACCACGAGCGTTGCGAGGGTGGCCGTGAACACTTGCCAGGCGGCCATTCGTTCACCTTCTCCATGTATATCGGATGTAGTCAGCTAGATATTCAGTTGGTTAGCTAGATATTCACCGTATGTCCCAAGACGTTACGCCTCCAGCGTGTCCTGGGTCAGAAACAATCGAATTTCGGCCGCTTTCAGCAACTTCCCCGGTCGTTCGGTCGCGCGGCACGCTGAATGGTTGCGACTATTTCGAGGTGGCGGACGGTCATGCCCGGTCGCGCTCCATCGCCGGTGCGGCACTCCTCGCCGAGTCGGCGGTCGGCCACGGCAGCGACGGCGCTTATCTCCTGTGTCACTACGGAATTGGTGAAATCGACCGGATGGATTCGACCCTCGATCGGCTTCGCATAGGAGCCGGCCCTGACGCGCGATAGCGTGGCCGATGCCGGGGATTCGCCCGGTATGGGGTTTATGGCCGAATTATTGTGTCACCCACGGAGTCTGATAGCCCGCCTCTCCAATGCGGGCGCCACCCTTCGTGAACTTAAACCGAAACGGTCGGTTTGCTGGCCGGGAAAGTCCGCATCGCCGCCCGCGCCGCCACCCTGCCTGTCGCACGAAAAGGGAGCCCTCACCGCGGGAACCGATTCGGTTTCGCACGATGAGGGCTCCCTGATGCGGTGGCCCGGTTCGGCTCAGGAGTGGGTGAGCACCACGTCCGCGAGGACGGGGGCGTCGTCGCGCTCGACGACGGTGACCGCGATGACGAGCTCGCCGTCCTGCTGCCAGATGCGGGAGCGGAGGGTCTCGCCCGGGTACATGACGCCGGCGAAGCGGGCGCGGAAACCCTTGACGCGGGACACATCCGAGGCCAGGGCGGTGTCGGTGGCGGTCTTGAGGACCAGGCCGTAGGTGCACAGGCCGTGCAGGATGGGGTTCGGGAAGCCGGCGTTGCGGGCGAACTCCGGGTCCGAGTGCAGCGGGTTGCGGTCACCGCACATGCGGTAGAGCAGGGCCTGCTGCGGCAGGGTGGGGGTGAGCACCTCGAAATCCGGTGCGCGGTCGGGGAGTTCGGTCTTCGCGGACGGGCCGCGGTCGCCGCCGAAGCCGCCCTCACCCTTGGCGAAGATGGAGGAGCGCGACGTCCACAGGACTTCGCCGTCGGAGCCGACCGCGGTGTCCTCACGCCAGATGACGGCGTTGGAGCCCTTGTCCCAGATCTCGGTGATCTTGCCGGAGATGGAACCCTTGCCCGCCGCCGGGATCGGGCGGTGCACGATGATCTCCTGGCTGCCGTGCACGACCTTCGCCAGGTCGATGTCGATGCCGTCGAACTTGACCTTCGGCGCCTCGGTCTCGTGGAACGAGGGCGCGACGGTGCCGAAGGACGGCAGCACGGCCGGCTCCCGGTCGTCGAGGTAGCGCAGCTCGGCGGCGTCGGTCCAGCGGTTGCCCGCGCCGAGCGCCAGGTTGTAGGTCTGCACGTCGCTGGCCGACCAGCTGAAATCGCGTGCCGGGATCTGCGCGCCGAGCGCGACGCTCAAGTCGATGGGCATGAAAGTTCTCCTCGTGATCGCGACCCCACTCGGGTCCGAGTTGATGTCGTGGCACCGAACCCGCGAGCCCCGTTCGTTGGGTCCGATGTTTCAACGCGGGGCCCGCGTCCGCAAGCCTGTGCCCGCTGACCGGGTGGCACATACGCCGGACCCGCCATCGGAAAGAGCGTTCGCGATGGCGGATCCGGGTTCTTCAGTTGTCGTCACACACCCCGCCGGGATAGAGCGGTACGACGGGATGTGTGGGTGGGTTGGGCGCGGACTCGACGTGACCCGACTCGCGCCCAACCCGATCCTGAACCGGGTTGGGACGGTTCAGGACGCCTTGTCGGCCTTGACCGGCGCGCCGTTCTTCGCCTTGGCGGCGATATCGAGGGCGGCCAGGTAGCCGAAGGTGATCGCGGGTCCGATGGTCGCGCCGGGACCGGCGTAGGTGTGGCCCATGACCGGCGACGAGGTGTTGCCGGCGGCGTAGAGGCCCTCGATCACGGTGCCGTCCTCGCGCAGCACGCGGGCGTCGTTGTCGGTGACCAGACCACCCTTGGTGCCCAGGTCGCCGGGGACCATCTTGACCGCGTAGAACGGGCCGACCTCGAGCTTGTTGAGGCACGGGTTCGGCTTGATGGTCTCGTCGCCGTAGTAGCGGTCGTAGGCGCTGTCGCCACGGTTGTAGTCGAGGTCCTTGCCGGTCTCGGCGAAGCCGTTGAAGCGCTCGATGGTCGCCGCCAGCTGGTTCGCCGGAACGCCGATCCGCTCGGCCAGCTCGGCCACCGTGGGCGCCTTGACGATCAGGTCGTTTTCCATCCAGCGGGACGGAATCCGCTGGCCAGGCTGCAATCCGGCGAAGATGTAGCGAGACCGGTAGCGCTCGTCGAACACCAGCCAGCACGGCACGTTCTCGCCCGGACCCTCACCCTGCCCGTATTCGCCGCCGTACATGGTGTGCACAGCCTCGACGTAAGGAGCGGACTCATTACCGAATCGCTGACCTTGCGTGTTGATCATGATGCTGCCGGGCAGGTTGCGCTCCGCGAGGCAGAACCAGGGACGACCCTCACCGCGGAAGGTGGTCGGACCCCACCACGCGTCGTCCATGAAGTCGATCGCGCCGCCGGCCTCGATGCCCGCGCGGATGCCGTCGCCGGTGTTGGCCTCGGCGCCGGTGGTCCACTCGGTGGTGATGGGCTCACGCTGGTACTTGTGCCGCATATCGGCGTTGCGCTCGAAACCGCCGCTGCCCAGGATCACGCCGTACTTGGCGTTGAACCGGACGGTCTCGCCGTTCTCGGTGGCCTCGACGCCGGTGACCACGCCGTTCTCGATGACCAGGCCGGTCAGCGGGGTGTTCAGCAGCACCGGCACGTTCGCGTCCAGCAGGCCCTTGCGCAGGCCCGCGATGATCGCCTGGCCCATGCCGACCAGCGCCTTGCCGGTGACCTTGCCCCACGCCCAGCGGGTGCCGACGCGCAGCACGCGCAGCATGCCGCTCGGGTGGCGGCGGATCAGGTTGAGCTTCTTGTAGTCGGCCTGCATGACGACCACGTTCAGCGGCGCCTTGCTGTAGGGCGGTTCCAGATTGAAGCGCTCTGCGCCCAGTACCTTCAGGTTGAAGGGCTTGGGCTCGCAGGAGCGGCCGTCCGCCTTGCCGCCCGGTGCCTCCGGGTAGTAGTCGGAGTAGCCCGGCACCCAGGTCATCTTCAGCGCGGAGTGGTCCAGGACGTAGTCGAACGCCTCGGCGCCGCGATCGATGTAGGTGTCGATCTTCTCCTTGGGCACCACGTCGCCGATGATGCTGTACAGGTAGGTCCGCGCCTCGTCCAGGTCGTCGCCCTTGCCGGCGGCCTTGAGCACCTTGTTTCCGGGAATCCAGACGCCACCGCCCGAACGCGCGGTAGAACCGCCGTAATGAGCGGCTTTTTCGATGAGCACCGTGCGCAGACCGTGGTGCGCAGCGGTGAGGGCGGCGGACATACCGGCGGCACCGCTGCCGACCACCACCACGTCGTAATCCCGATCAGTCATGTAGAACACGTTATAGAATCAATCCTGGTTTGGTCTATGTTGGTCTGGCAGATGGGACTGCCGAAGCGATGTTCTTCACAAAAACTCGTTTCAATTTCCAGTCTCGTCACCGTAGGGCCACCGGCCGGTACCCCCGATGGAAGGACAACAGCGTGCTGACCGACGCGCTACGCAAGGAACTGGCTGACGAACTCGCCGCGGCCGAACGGGATCGCACCCCGATCGACCCGCTGGTCGCGCGGCACCCCGAGATCGACGTGGTCGATGCCTACGAGATCCAGCTGATCAACATGCGGCAGCGGTTCGCCGGTGGCGCGAAGGTGGTGGGCCACAAGGTCGGCCTGTCGTCCAAGGCCATGCAGCAGATGATGGGCGTCGACGAGCCCGACTACGGGCACCTGCTCGCGGAAATGGAAGTCTACGAAGACGTTCCGGTCGACACCTCCAAGTACCTGTACCCCCGCGTCGAGGTCGAGGTCGGGTTCATCCTGGGCGCTGACCTGCCCGGCGAGGACTGCACCGAAGAGGACGTCCGCAAGGCCACCGTCGCCTACGCGCCCTCCATCGAGCTGATCGACACCCGCATCAAGGAGTGGAAGATCGGCCTCTGCGACACCATCGCCGACAACGCGTCCTCGGCCGGCTACGTGCTCGGCCAGGCCCGCGTCGCGCCGGAACTGCTGGACATCAAGGCCATCGACGCCGTGCTGACCCGCAATGGCGAGGTCATCGCCGAGGGCCGTTCCGACGCCGTGCTCGGCGACCCCACCATCGCCGTGGCGTGGCTGGCCCGCAAGGTCGCCTCGTTCGGCGTGCGGTTGAAGGCGGGCGACATCGTGCTGCCCGGCTCCTGCACCCGTGCCATCGACGCCCGCCCGGGCGACGAGTTCATCGCCGAGTTCGCCGGACTCGGTTCCGTCCACCTGGGCTTCGCGTAAGCGCCGCCCCGACTGACACAGACCTCACCGAGTAGGAGAAAGCCGTGACTGCAAGCAAAGTCACCGCCGCGATCGTCGGGTCCGGCAACATCAGCACCGACCTGCTGTACAAGCTGCTGCGTTCGGACAAGATCGAGCCGCGCTGGATGATCGGCATCGACCCCGATTCCGAGGGCCTCAAGCGCGCCCGCGGCCTGGGCCTGGAGACCTCCGCCGAGGGCGCGGACTGGCTGCTGGCACTGCCGGAGAAGCCGGACCTGCTGTTCGAGGCGACCTCCGCGTACGTGCACCGCGCCTACGCGCCGAAGTACGCCGAGGCCGGCATCCGTGCCATCGACCTCACCCCGGCCGCCGTCGGCCCCGCGGTCATCCCGCCGGTCAACCTCGACACCCTGCGTGACGAGATGAACGTCAACATGATCACCTGCGGTGGCCAGGCCACGATTCCGATGGTGCACGCGGTTTCTCGCGTCGTGCCGGTCGAGTACGCCGAGATCGTGGCGTCGGTGTCGTCGGTGTCCGCCGGTCCCGGTACCCGCGCCAACATCGACGAGTTCACCAAGACCACCTCCGCCGGTGTCATGAACATCGGTGGCGCCAAGCGCGGCAAGGCGATCATCATCCTGAACCCGGCCGAGCCGCCGATGATCATGCGCGACACCATCTTCTGCGCCATCCCCGAGGACGCCGACCGCGACGCCATCACCGAGTCGGTGCACCGCATGGAGAAGGCCATCCAGGAGTACGTGCCCGGTTACCGCCTGCTCAACGAGCCGCAGTTCGACGAGCCGTCGCTGGTTTCCGGTGGCATGGCGAAGGTGTCGATCTTCGTCGAGGTCGAGGGCGCGGGCGACTTCCTGCCGCCGTACTCGGGCAACCTCGACATCATGACCGCGGCCGCCACCCAGGTGGGCAATGTGCTGGCCGACCAGATCCTCTCGGCTCGGGTGTAAGGAGAACCGACAGTGAGCAATTCGAACGCCGCGGCGAGCCGCGCCAACTCTATCGTGAAGCCGTTCTCCGCCGATCTCGACGTCCGGGTCACCGACACGTCGCTGCGTGACGGCTCGCACCACAAGCGCCACCAGTTCGTCGTCGAAGAGGTTCGCGACATCGTCGCCGCCCTCGACAACTCCGGCGTGCCGGTCATCGAGGTCACCCACGGTGACGGCCTCGGCGGTTCCTCGTTCAACTACGGTTTCTCGAAAACCCCTGAGCAGGAACTGATCAAGGTCGCGGCCGAGACCGCCAAGCAGGCCAAGATCGCCTTCCTCATGCTGCCGGGCGTCGGCGTCAAGGAAGACATCAAGATCTCGCAGGACAATGGCGCGAGCATCTGCCGCATCGCCACCCACTGCACCGAGGCCGACGTCTCGATCCAGCACTTCAACATGGCCCGCGATCTCGGCCTCGAGACCGTCGGCTTCCTGATGATGGCGCACTCCACCACCCCGGAGAACCTCGCCAAGCAGGCCCGCATCATGGCCGACGCCGGCTGCCAGTGCATCTACGTCGTCGACTCCGCCGGCGCGCTGGTCCTGGAGCAGGTCTCCGACCGCGTCTCCGCCCTCGTCGCCGAGCTCGGCAACGACGCGCAGGTCGGCTTCCACGGCCACGAGAACCTGGGCCTGGCCGTCGCGAACTCGGTGTACGCCGTGCGCGCCGGCGCCACCCAGATCGACGGCAGCGCACGCCGTTTCGGCGCGGGCGCGGGCAACCTGCCCGTCGAGGCCTTCATCGGCGTCTGCGACAAGCTCGGCATCAAGACCGGTGTCGACTTCTTCGCCATCACCGATGCCGCCGAGGACGTGGTCCGCCCGGCCATGCCGTCCGAGTGCCTGCTCGACCGCCAGGCCCTGATGATGGGCTACGCGGGCGTCTACTCGTCGTTCCTGCGTCACGCCGAGCGCCAGGCCGAACGCTACGGCGTCTCGGCTGCCGAAATGCTCGTCCGCGCCGGCCAGCGCAAGCTCGTCGGCGGCCAGGAGGACCAGCTCATCGACATCGCCCTGGAACTCCAGCGTGAGAAGGAAAAGTCGGCCGCCAACGCCTGACCCTTGTCCTGCACTGGGCCGCAACCGACTCCGGTTGCGGCCCAGTGTCGTTTCCGGAGGCCACCGTGAAGTCAATCATCGTCAGGACGATACGAATGGACAAATAACGGAGATTCCAGGCTATTCAGAGTCTTCTCCGGCCTGCCTAACGTTGTCGGTATCGGTTCGAGGGACGGACCGGGGAGAGCGTTGGAGGGCAGAGCGATGCGGGCGGTCATTCAGAAGAGCTTCGGTGGGCCCGAGGTGTTGGAGGTCGTGGAGGTCGCGAAGCCCGCGTTGTTGCCGGGCGAGGTGCTGGTCCGGGTGCGGGCCAGTGGCGTCAACCCGGTGGACGTGGTGGTGCGGTCGGGGGCGTTCCCGTTGCTGGGCGAGCCGCCGTTCGGGGTCGGGTGGGATATCTCGGGCGTGGTCGAGGCGGTGGGCCCCGGGGCGCGGTACGACATCGGGGACGAGGTGTACGGGATGCCGTTCTTCCCCAGGGCCGCAACCGGTTACGCGGAGTACGTGGCCGCGCCCTCGCGGCAGCTGGCCCGCAAGCCCCGGTCGATCGGGCATGTCGAGGCGGCGGCGCTGCCGTTGGCGGCGTTGACCGCGTGGCACGGACTGGTGGACAAGGCGGGGATCGGGCCGGGGGATCGGGTGCTGATCCATCGGGCGGCCGGTGGGGTCGGGCACCTGGCGGTGCAGATCGCGAAGGCCCGGGGCGCGTATGTGATCGCGCTGGCCAGCGCGGGCAAGCACGACTACGTGAAGGCGCTGGGCGCCGATGAGGTGATCGACTACCGGACCACCGATCTCACCCGGGTCGTCGAGGATGTCGATGTCGTCTTCCACTCCGTCGCCGATGCCGAGCACTCGCTGTCGGTGCTGAAACCCGGTGGGACGCTGGTGACGATCTCCGAGCACATGAACCCGGCGGTGGCGGCCGCCGTCGAGGCGGCGGGGAGGAAGTTCGCCGGCGTCTCCGTGGAGCCGGATTACGCCGCGCTGGAACGGATCGCGGAGCTGGTCGACGCGGGCGAGCTGCGGCCGACCGTCGCCGAGACGCTCCCGCTGGAGGAGGCGGGGAAGGCGCACGAGCTGGTGGCGAGCGGGCAGACCGTGGGCAAGGTGGTGCTGACCGTGGAGTGACCGCGGCGGCGAATAATCGGAGGGGAACCCGGGTCGCGGCCCGGGTCCCGGAGGCGGAGGAGAGCGGCGATGGATGTCCTGAGTGAGGCGCTGGCCTCCATGCGGACCGGCGTGGCGCACTCGGTGCTGACCGAGGGCCGCGCGCCGTGGGCGCTGCAGCTGCCGTCCACCGCGGGTGCCGGCTTCCATGTGGTGCTGCACGGCACCTGCTGGTTCTATCCGACCGATCGCAGCGACCCGCCGATCGCGATCGGGCCCGGCGATGTGGTGTTCGTCCGCGACGGCGCGGGCCACATCCTCGCCGACCATCCGGACACGACTCCGGAGATCCCCCGCCCCGAGCAGTACATCCAGGGACCCCCGATCGGGGCGGTGCGGCTCGGCGGCGACGGCCCGGCCACCAGCCTGCTCTGCGGCAACTATCACCTCGACGGCCAGCGGCCGCATCCGCTGCTGCGGCAGCTGCCCCCGGTGATCCACCTGCCCGCGCGGCACGGACGCCATCCGGAACTCGCCGCCGCGATCCAGCTGCTCGGCGTGGAACTCGACAACCCGCGCATCGGATCGCACGGGATCGTGCCCGCTCTCATCGATTCCCTGCTGCTCTACATCCTGCGCGCCTGGATCGAGGATCAGCCGCGGTCGGCGGCGGCGGGATGGGCCGCGGCGCTGCGTGATCCGGCGGTCGCCCCGGCGCTCGCGGCCATTCATGACGATCCGGCCGCCCCCTGGACGGTGCAGTCGCTCGCCGATCACGCGGGCCTGTCCCGAGCCGCCTTCGCCCGCAAGTTCAACGCCATGGTCGGCGAACCGCCGCTGGCGTACCTGACCCGCTGGCGGCTGACCACCGCCGCCCGCCTGCTGCGCGAGGACGACATGGCGGTCGACAAGGTCGCCGCCCGAGCGGGATACAGCTCGGAGTTCGCGTTCGGCAAGGCGTTCAAGCGCGAGTACGGGCTGGCTCCCGGCCAATACCGCCGCCAGGCTCGCGCCGCCGCCTGACCCCGGGAGCCGAATCTATCCACAATGCGCACAGACGAGAAAGGCCCCTGTGGATGAATTCCACAGGGGCCTTTCGCTTATCGCCAGGGTTCTGGAGGAACCCGTCCTACAACCACGTATCCAACGTCGTGGTGGTGAGGAAGTGTTCGAGGTCCGCGCGCCAGGGGGCGGGGGTCGTCTTCTCCGGTTCGATGGCCGTGTACTGGCCGCGGTAGAAGAGCAGCGGCCTGCCGGAGTCGGTGGACTCCGACAGGGCCTGTACCCGGCCGATCACGATGTAGTGATCGCCGCCGTCGAGCACGTTGTCCACAGTGCACTGGATCGTGGCCAACGCGCCGTCCAAAACCGGGAGGTCCAGTTCCGAGGTGTGCCAGTCGATTCCGGCGAACTTGTCGGGTTCGCGGGAGCCGAAGCGGGCGCACACCGGCTGTTGCTCCTCGGCCAGCATGTTCACGGCGAAACTGCCGTTGCGTTCGATCGCCTTCCAGGAGCGGGACTCCTTGGTGGGGCAGAACAGCACCAGCGGCGGATCGAGGGACAGGGCGGCGAAGGACTGGCACGCGAAGCCGATCGGCGCCCGCTCGCCGTCCTCGCCGTCGAAGGTGGTGATGACGGTGATGCCGGTGCAGAACTGCCCCAGCACATTCCGGAACTGCCGCCCATCGATGACGGGGTGCCCGTCGGTGGTCACGTCCTTGGTCAACTCTGCCTCGGTCACTGTTCTGCCGCCCCTGTCCGTGCTCGCTACTTGAATCCGACGCTGAAGTCGTGGCCCCACAGGCTGACCGCGGTGGACTCGCGCGCGATCCACGAGTGGTCGTCGACCTCGAGTCCCTCACAGCCGAATTCGATGTCGAACCCGCCCGGCGTCTTCATGTAGAACGACAGCATCTTGTCGTTGATGTGCCGGCCGAGAGTAGCCGACATCTTGACCTTCTTGCGGTTCGCGCGATCCAGGCAGAGGCCGACATCGTCGGAGTTCTCCACCTCGACCATCAGGTGCACGATCCCGGTCGGGTTGGGCAGCGGCAGGAACGCCAGCGCGTGGTGGCGCGGGTTGCAGCCGTAGAAGCGCAGCCAGGCCGGGTCGCCGTCGGCCGGACGGCCCACCATCTGCGGGGGCAGACGCATGGAGTCACGCAGGCGGAAGCCCAGCACGTCCTGGTAGAACGCCTGCGCCGCGGCATCGTCGGTGCAGGTGAGGACCACGTGGCCCAGACCCTGCTCGGCGGTGACGAACTTGTGGCCGTACGGGCTGACGAAACGGCGGCCCAGGTACTGCGCGCCGTAGAACGCCTCGAGGGTGTTCCCGGCCGGATCCTGGAAGCGGATCATGCCCTCGACCCGGCGCTCGGCCAGCTCTTCCTTGGTGCCCTCGGTGAAGGCGACGTCGGCCTTGGCCAGGGTTTCGCGCAGGTTCTGCATGCCGCGGGCGTCGGTGACCTCCCAGCCCGAGACCAGCAGCCGGTCCTTTTCGCCGGGCACGATCACCAGGCGGGCGGCGAAGTCGTCCATGCGCAGGTAGAGCGCGTCCGGGTTATTGCCGGTGCCCTCCATCATGCCCAGCACCTTGAGGCCGTATTCGCGCCAGGCCGCCATATCGGTGGCCTCGATGCGCATATAACCGAGCGCCTTGATCATGGTCACTTCTCCTTGACGCCGAGCAGGAAGTCGGTTGCCAGGCGGTTGAACTCGTCGAACTTCTCGAGCTGCGCCCAGTGGCCGCAACCGCCGAACACGTGCAGCTGCACGCGCGGCACCATCTTCAACGCCACCAGCGCGCCGTCGATCGGGTTCACGCGGTCCTCGCGGCCCCAGATCATCAGCACCGGCTGCCGCAGCTTGAACGCGTCCCGCCAGATCATGCCCTTGGCGAAATCGGCGCCCGCGAAGGACTTGCCCATGGCGCGGGTGGCGGCCAGGGATTCCGGCTGCGAGGCCGAGGCGAAACGCTCCTCGACGAGTTCCGGCGTGATCAGCTTCTGGTCGAAGACCATGATCCGCAGGAACGCCTCCAGGTTCTCCTTCGTGGGTTCGAAGTTGAACTTGGACAGCAGCTTCACGCCCTCGGTCGGGTCCGGCGCGAACAGGTTGGTGGACAGGCCGCCCGGGCCCATCAGCACCAGCTTGCCGGCGCGGTCCGGGTAGTCCAGCGCGAAGCGGGTGGCCGCGCCGCCGCCGAGCGAATTGCCCAGCAGGTGCACGCGATCGGTGATCCCGAGGTGATCGAGCAGGTCCTTCAGCGCCGAGGACGAGTGCACGAAGTACTGCGGGTGCTCGGTCGGCTTGTCGGACTGCCCGAAGCCGGGCTGGTCGACGGCGAGGACGTGGAAGTCCTTGGCCAGCACCGGAATGTTCTTGGCGAAGTTCGACCAGGAGCTCGCGCCCGGACCGCCGCCGTGCAGCAGCACGATGGTGGGGCCGTTGCCGACGCCCGCCTCGTGGTAGTGCAGCTTCAGGTCCGGCCGCACCTGCGCGAAGCGCGAGGTGGACTCGTAGGTGATTTCCTCTACGGCGGTCACGGATTACACCATTCCGTCGGTGACCGGCAGGCCGAACGCGTGGGTGCCGTACATGACGTAGGCGCGCTCGGGATCCTGCGAGGCGTGCACGCGGCCGGCGTGGGCGTCACGCCAGAAGCGCTGCAGCGGAGTGCCTTCCACCAGCGCGGTGGCGCCGGCGGCCTCGAAGAGGCGGTCGACGGAGGCGATCACGCGGCCGGTGGCGCGCACCTGGTCGCGGCGGGCGGCGGCCCGCATCTCGAACGGGACGTCCTTGCCGGCCACGATGCACGCGTACTCGTCGGCGATATTGCCCGACAGCTGACGCCAGGCGGCGTCGATGTCACTGGCGGCCTCGGCGATGCGGACCTTGGCGAACGGGTCGTCCTTGGCGTTCTCGCCGGCGAAGGCGGCGCGCACGCGCTTGCCCTGGTGCTCGACGTGCGCCTCGTAGGCGCCGTAGCCCATGCCGATGATCGGCGCGGTGATGGTCGCGGGATGGATGCTGCCCCACGGCATCTTGTACAGCGGATCGGTATTCTGTTCCAGGCCAGGCGATTTCAGTTCGCCCATGGTCCGCATGCTGAGGAAACGGTGCTTGGGAACGAAGACGTCCTTGACCACGACGGTGTTGGAGCCGGTGCCGCGCAGGCCGACCACGTGCCACACATCGTTGACGACGTACTCGCTGCGGGGGATCAGGAACGAGCCGAAGTCGACCGGCTTGCCGTTCTTGATGACCGGGCCACCGACGAACACCCAGTCGGCGTGATCGGAGCCGGAAGACCAAGCCCACGAACCGTTCACGGTGTAGCCGGAGCCGTCCTCGGTCACCACGCCCGCGCCCATCGGGGCGTAGGAGGAGGAGATCCGGACCTCGGTGTCGTTGCCCCAGACCTCTTCCTGGGCCTTCTGGTCGAACAGCGCCAGGTGCCAGTTGTGGATGCCGAGGATGCCGGCACACCAGCCGGTGGAACCGCACGCGCTCGCGAGCTTGCGGACGGTGTCGTAGAAGATCACCGGATCCGCGGCGTAGCCGCCCCACTGCTTGGGCTGCACGAGCTTGAAGAAGCCGGTCGCCTGCAGATCCTTGACGGTCTGGTCCGGAAGGCGGCGCAGATCTTCGGTCTCCTGGGCGCGCTCACGCAGGGTGGGCAGCAGCGCCTCTACCCGCTCAACTACTTCTTGCGTCATCTCGCCAGATGCTCCTGCCTGGTGCTGGTACCGGAAGCGGTCTTCGTTTGCCCCTGAGAGTAGAACACGTTCTTATTCCTGTCGAGAACGCGGTTCACGCCCAGCTCAGAGACTCCCCATCCAGGTAGTTGGTCCTATCGCTGGCAAACGGTCAGCCGATTTTGTAACGTGTTCTAGTACATCCATAGGAGGATCAGGAAAATGGCGACATCCCCCCAAGGGCCCCGCGGGAAGGTCCGCGAGATCGACGTGGGCACCGCGCCCACCCGTTTCGCCCGGGGCTGGCACTGTGTAGGCCTGGCCAAGGACTTCCGGGACGGCAAGCCGCACTCGGTCAATATTTTCGGCACCAAGCTGGTCGTTTTCATGAACAGCCAGGGCGAACTGAAGGTCCTGGACTCCTACTGCCGCCACCTCGGCGGCGACCTCTCCATGGGTGAGGTCAAGGGCGACTCCATCGCCTGCCCGTTCCACGACTGGCGCTGGGGCGGCGACGGCAAGTGCACCGGTATCCCCTACGCCCGGCGCGTGCCCCCGCTGGCCCGCACCCGCGCGTGGATCACGCTCGAGCGCAACGGTCAGCTGTACGTGTGGCACGACCACGAGGGCAACCCGCCCTCGGACGAGGTGACGATCCCCTACATCGAGGGTCCGTACACCAATGCCGACGGCACCCCGTCGGAGAGCCTCAACGACGGCTGGACCGACTGGACCTGGCACTCGTTGCTGATCGAGGGCTCCAACTGCCGCGAGATCATCGACAACGTCGTGGATATGGCGCACTTCTTCTACATCCACTACGCCTTCCCGACGTACTTCAAGAACGTCCTCGAGGGTCACGTCGCCACCCAGTACCTCGAGACCAAGGGTCGCCCGGACATCGGCAAGGCGGCCGCGAACGGCATCGACGTGCTGCTCAAGTCCGAGGCGTCGTACTTCGGCCCGTCGTACATGATCAACCCGCTGCTCAACATCTACAGCGGCTTCGAGGTCAAGACGGTCCTCATCAACTGCCACTACCCGGTCTCGCAGGACTCGTTCGTGCTGCAATGGGGTGTGTCGCTGCAGAAGCCGCAGGGGCTGCCCGAGGCGCAGGCGGCCAAGTTCGCCGCCAAGATGACCGAGGGCGTGTCCGAGGGCTTCCTGCAGGACGTCGAGATCTGGAAGCACAAGTCCAAGATCGACAACCCGCTGCTGACCGAGGAAGACGGCCCGGTCTACCAGCTGCGTCGCTGGTACGAGCAGTTCTACGTCGATGTCGCCGACATCGACCCGAAGATGACGCAGCGCTTCGAATTCGAGATCGACACCTCCAAGGCCAACGAGCAGTGGGGTATCGAGGTCGAGGAGAACCTGCGCAAGAAGGCGGAGGCCGAGGCGGCCGCCGCGCAGGAGGCGAACGCCTGATGACCACCTGGGCGAAGGCACCCGATTTCGCGGACCGGCCGGAACAGCGAGCGCGGGTGCGCGCCCAGACGGTCGTCGACAAAGAGCACTACATGGAGTCCGGGCTCACGCCGATCGCGTGCCAGTCCTGCGGCACCGAGGTGCTCGTGCGCAAGCACAGCCACAACCAGAAGACGGTGCAGTGGACGGTCAACCCGGCCGACCACTGCCCGGTCTTCCGCAAGCTGGCCGAGGCCGGGCCCACCACCGGGAAGCCGGACTCGTGCCCGAATCTCGAGAAGACCATCGACCACGCGGTCGCGGAAGGGATTCTCGGGATCGACGACTGACGTCGTTCGACCCACCGGAAATGCCTCAGTCGAGCCGGAAGTCGGCGAAGTCGAATCCGGGCGAGACGACACAGCTCACCAGGACGTAGTCGTCTCCCGCCGGACGGGCGGCCTGGCTGATCCCGCCGGGAACCACCGCCTGGGGGCGCTGCCCCTGCTCCACATCGGGTCCGAGGAGGATCTCCTCACCCCCGATGTTCAGCAGCAGGGGCCCACCCCGATGCCAGAACCAGATCTCGTCCGAGGCCACCGTGTGCGGCGCGGACTTCTCACCCGGCAGCAGCAGGAAGTAGATCGCGGTCCCGCTCGCCCGCGCCCCCGGATAGCCCTCCGGCGTGAATTCCACCGCGCTGCGCCAGGTTTCGCGATACCAGCCCCCTTCGGGATGCGGCTGAAGATCCAATTCTGCGGCCAGTTTCGGACGGTCGTCGCTCATCGGCCCACTGTATTTCCGGATGCCGGGTGATGCTGTCATTCGCCACATCGGGCGATGCCGAGTGGCGTGAATGCGCAATTCGAACCATCCTCGTAGTGAGCGGATACGTGGATAAATTGGTCGGATCGATGCCTGAAACGCTCATGCCTGAGCGGTATGGTGAGTGTGTGGATCTGCTCAGCGAGACCATCTCCGCCATCCGGACCGGTCATCCGACCTCGGGGATGTTCGTGCGGCACGCGCCCTGGGGGCGCGGCTATCCGGTGGTCCCGGGCACGGGATTCCATGTGGTGCTGCAAGGTTCGTGCTGGCTGGTGCCGCCGGACGGGGAACCGATCGCGCTCGGCGTGGGCGATGTGATCCTGATGCCGCGCGGGGCGGATCACGTCCTCGTCGACAGCCTGGACAGTCCGGTCACCGAGCGGGCGCGGCCGGGTGAGCCTCGCGAGATCGCCGGGCCGGGCGCGCGCTGCGTGCTGGTCTGTGGTGCCTACGAGCTGGGTCGCCGGCGCAGTCACCCGCTGCTCGACGAACTGCCCGATTTCATGCATCTCCCGGCCCGTCCCGGCCGGCACCCGGCGCTGCGCGGCGCGGTGGATCTGCTCGCGGCCGAGATCGCCGAGCCGCGCGCGGGCACCGACGCCGCCATCCCGGCCCTGCTGGAGACCATGCTGCTGTTCGCGTTGCGCGCCTGGTTCGACGACCGGGCCGGGGAACCGACGGGCTGGGCCGGGGCCTTCACCGACCCGGCGGTCACCGCCGCCCTGCGCGCCATGCACGAAGCGCCCGAGCGGTCCTGGGCGGTGCCGGAACTGGCTGCCCTGGCGGGTGTTTCGCGGGCCACCCTGTCCCGGCGCTTCACGGCCACCGTCGGCGAGCCGCCCTTGTCCTATCTCACCCGCTGGCGCATGCTCACCGCGGCGCGGCTGCTGCGGGAATCCGATACGCCGCTATCCGCCCTCGCCCGCAAGGTCGGCTACCAGTCCGAGTTCGCCTTCGCGAAGGCGTTCAAGCGGGAATACGGCCTGGCCCCAGGGCAATACCGGCGCGCGGCGGACCAGCCCGCCGTCATCGCGGTCTGAGGCCCGCGCCGCCGCGCCGCTGAACGGCCGGTAAACCGGAGGCGGGGACGCCGCGGGTGAGCCTAGGCTGGCAGGTGTGACGGACTGGCGTGCACGCAAGGGGCCGATCGGGGTACTGACGGGCGCGGGCATCTCCACCGATTCCGGGATTCCGGATTTCCGTGGGCCGCGCGGGGTCTGGACCGAGGATCCGATCGCGGAACTGCTCTCCACCTACCAGAACTACGTGGCCGATCCGGAACTGCGGGCGCGGGCCTGGCTGGCCCGCCGCGACAATCCGGCCTTGACGGCCACGCCGAACGACGCCCATCGGGCGCTGGCGCGGCTCGCGCAACGGCGGCAGGTCGGGATCATCACGCAGAACATCGACCGGCTGCATCAGCGGGCCGGCTCGGAGACCGTGGTGGAGATCCACGGCAATATGTTCGAAGTCGTCTGCGTCGACTGCGAATTCACCGATTCCATGGCGGCGACGCTGGAACGGGTCGCCGCCGGGGAACCGGATCCCGCCTGCCCGGACTGCGGCGGCATTCTCAAGGCGGCGACCATCATGTTCGGCCAGCACCTGGACTCCGACGCGATCCGCGCGGCGGTGCAGATCGCGGAGACCGCGGAAGTGTTTCTGGCCGTGGGCAGTTCACTCCAGGTGGAGCCCGCGGCCTCGATGTGCGCGGTGGCGGTGGACGCGGGTGCGGACCTGGTGGTCGTGAACGCCGAGCCCACGCCCTACGACGAGTACGCCGCCGAGATCGTGCGCGACCCGATCGGGGCGGCGCTGCCCCGGCTGGTGTCGGAGATCCTGGGGGACTGAGGGTTTCAGCCGAACGGTGTGTGCGGGCGGGCCTGCAGTTCGCCGTCGATCCAGATGTCGACCTTCTCGTTGTAGAAGCACGCCAGTCCGGCGATCTTCTGGCTCTCCGGCAGCGGGGTGCGGTAGATCCAGACCAGGTCCCGGAACTCCTCGTCGCCGAGGCGGACGCTCCAGTATTCGGCGGTGCCCTTGTACGGGCACTGGGTGGTGGTGTCCGACGGCGTCAGCAGATCCATGCGGACATCGGTGAGCGGCACGTAGTAGCGCGGCGGCAGGCCGGTCTCGAACAGGATGCGGGGGCCGTGCGAATCGGCCAGCACCTGGCCGTTCAATTCGACGCGCATGTGCCGTGAGCTGGCCAGAATGTCCACGCGGGTGTACGGGTCGCGCGGATGGACGTAGATCGGCTCGTCCTCCTCGAACCATTCGGTCATGGCGTGGAAATCCAGTTTCACCAGGTCACGCAGTTCCGGGAGCGGCGAGTCCAGGTGCCGGACGGCCGCGCCGGCCGCCACCTGGCCGTCGGCGACCACATCGAATTCGGTGCCGATGCCGCGGCTCGGGGAGGGGCGGGTCTTGCCATTGGGTTCGAGTTTGACCCGCAGGTCCTCGACCGGCAGGTAGTAGGTGGGGTAGTGCGGCGACTCCCACACCAGCGTCGGGGTGACGGTGTCCGCGGCCAGGTGACCGCCGAGGTAGGCGCGTACCCGCTTGGCGCTCGGTTCGACGCGTACTCGGCCGCGCTGAGTCTCGGTCATAGGTCCGACGGTACGCCCGGAATGGAAACGGCTGGCGGCGAAGCGGATTCGGGATGCGGGCCGATGGCGGCCGAACGGGGTGCCGGAGGCGATTTTCCCCGGCTGACCAGGCTCGATAGGGTGGTCTGGCAATTTGTGGGCAACATGAAGGTGGCGGTCAGATGTCGGAACCGGTCGAGGCGCGCGTGACGGGGCCGGACGGCACACTCCCGCGGGGAACGACGCCACCCGAGCCGCCGGGCCTGCGCACCGGGCTCCGGCGCCGCCATATGACCATGATCGGCATCGGCGGCGCGATCGGCGCCGGGCTGTTCGTCGGCAGCGGCTCGGTCATCCAGACCGCCGGGCCCGCCGCCGTGCTCTCCTACGCGGCCGCCGGGCTGGTGGTGCTGTGCGTGCTGCGCGCCCTCGGCGAAATGGTGGTGGCCCGCCCGGTCGCCGGATCGATGGGCGAGTACGCGCGCCTGGCCATGGGCCCGTTCGCCGGATTCACCGTCGGCTGGCTGTACTGGTACCTCTACGTCATCCTGGTCGGGGCCGAGGCCGTGGCCGGGGCGGCCATCCTCGGCAACTGGATCGACCTGGACCAGTGGGTGCTCTCGGCCGGGCTGCTGGTCATCATGACCGCGGTCAACCTGATGTCGGTGAAGTCGTTCGGCGAGTTCGAATTCTGGTTCGCCTCGATCAAGGTGGTCGCCATCGTCGGCTTCCTGGCTGTCGGGCTGGCCTGGATCTTCGGGCTCTGGCCCGGGTCGCAGGCCGGATTCTCGAACCTCACCGGCCACGGTGGTTTCGCACCCAACGGGGTTACCGGCATCTTCTCGGCAATCGTGGTGGTGATGTTCGCCTTCGGCGGCACCGAGATCGTCACCGTCGCCGCCGCCGAGACCAAGGAACCGGCCAAGGCGGTCACCCGCGCCACCAACAGCGTGCTGTGGCGGGTGGGCCTGTTCTATGTGGCCTCGATCTTCCTGGTGGTCACGATCCTGCCGTGGAACGACGCCAAGGTGCTGAAGAGCCCCTTCGTCAGCGCGCTCGAGCACATCGGCATCCCCGCCGCGGGCACCATCATGCAGGTCGTCATCCTGACCGCGGTGCTGTCGGTGCTGAACTCGGCCATCTACGTCTCCTCCCGCATGCTCTACGTCCTCACCCGCGACGGCGACGCGCCCGCCGCCCTGGTGAAACTGAACAAGCGCGGCGTCCCCGCGCGGGCCGTCCTGCTCGGCACCATCGCCGCCTGGGGCGCGGTCATCGCCTCCTACGTCTCCCCGGACAAGGTCTTCACCTTCCTGGTGAACTCCATCGGCGTGGTGCTGGCCTTCGTCTACGTGGCGATCATGTTCTCCCAGCTACGACTTCGCGCCCGCCTCCGCCGCGAGGACCCCGCCGCCCTCAGCTACCGCATGTGGGGCTACCCCTACGTCAGCTGGGCCGTCGTCATCGCCCTGTTCGCCGTCTTCGTGGCCATGGCCCGCAACCCCGACCAGCGCAACCAGCTCATCGCCTCCACCGTCAGCCTCCTGGTGGTGATGGCGATCTACCCCTTGCGCGCCAGGTTCGGCCGCAAGAAGCCGGTCCGCGAGGTCGAGGTACTGCACCACTGACCGGCCGGGCTACTTCTCGACAGGCTTGACCACGACGGCGGTGCCGTAGGCGGCGACCTCGCTCATGGTGTTGGCGATCTCGTTGCAGTCGAAGCGCATCGCGATCACCGCGTTCGCGCCGTACGCCATCGCATGTTGGCACATGCGCATGATCGCCTCGTGCCGCGACTGATAGAGCAGTTGCGTGTATTCATGAATCTCGCCGCCGCCCAATGCCCGGAACCCGGCCGCGAAATTCGCACCGAGGCCGCGGCTGCGGACGGTCAGGCCCGCGACCTCGCCGATCACCTGGACGATCTCCTGGCCGGGCACGTCGTTCATGGTGGACACCAGGATCGGGAACTGCGGGGCCGGAGGCTGCTGCGGCTGCGGCTGGCCCTGCTGCGGGTAAGGGGCCTGGCCCTGCGGGGGATACGGCTGCTGGCCGGGACCCTGCGGCGGGTACTGCTGCTGCTGGTAAGGCTGCTGCGGCGGCATCGGTTGGTTCATGAGCGGGATGGTACGGGGCGCTCCGGAACATGGACCGCACTCCACGAGTGGGGTCCTCGAAGTGCGCCGACCAGTCGGCACACACGCAACTCGGAAACGCGTTTGAATCTGGGCGTTTTCCGGCAAGTAGCAAGGGATCTCGAACAAGGCTTAGAATACCTAGGTAGCGTCCGTTGGTGTGGATGATCGCAGCACCATCCGTATGTACCGCCTTCGGACCACAGCTAATCGCGGGAAGCTCGATGCTGTGGCGGCAGTGCTGCCATGGTGGCAGCGGGGATTGGTGCATGTGCAGTTCATCCAGGTGCGAAAGTTGAAGGCAGGTGTAACTGCGCTCGGCTGGCTCAGTCCACAAGAGACGAAATCGCTGCCGGGGTATCTGTCTCAGCGGCAATGGAGATCGGTCATCAGTCAGGCCAACGCAGCGCTTGTGGCTTGGCAAACAGCAGCGAAGGTCGGGCTGCGTGCCGCGATATGCGCTCTTTCCTTGGCTGACGGGGACCTCCGGGAGCAGTTGTGCCGAATCAACATCCGCGGAGCGTGGTGGGCGGTGGGTTGCATGCCTGCCGCCACGTGTGGGATCGAGGTCTCCGAAGAGGCGATCCGGATATCCGCGTCACTGATTGCGAACTGGCTGCGAAAGCACCCGTTCCCCAACCTCTCCGGGGTTCGCACAATGGCGATGGACGGCACCATCGCGAAGGTTTCCGTATCGCAGAAACCGTATGCGGACTACTGGATTAGGGTGTCCACCCTCGAAAAGCGCAGGCCAGTGAACATCCCGTTGCGGGGATACGGCTACTTCAACGACGCTGCAGGCGAGGTGCGCAACTTCTGCCAGATCAGCGTCAGTGAGGCAGGAAGCGTGTCCTTCGCCTTGGCGAAGAAGTCACCACGTGCCCAGCTGCGAGTCGAGGGTGCCGTATCCGCGAACATGTCCGCAACGAGGTAGGCCGGGTCCTCAATCGGTTGGCAGACAGCGATATTCGGGAGTTGGTTGTGGAGGAGTTGGACTTCCGCTCGGGCGGTCTGTCGCGGCGATTGAATCGGATAGTGAGCCGAGCGGGCAGGGCGGCAGTGAGTGCCAAGTTCACGTCACTCACCGCGACCCGTGGGATTACCGTCACCACGGTCAACTCGACCCATACGTCCCGTGGCTGTTCCGGCTGTGGCTACGTGGACAAGAAGAACAGGATCTCCCAGAAGCGGTTCTCATGCCGTTTCTGCGGTAAGAAGCTCCTTGCAGACATCAACGCTGCCCGAAATGTCCTGGGACGTTCCCAGACTCATGGCGGCCTGCGTGACTGCACCAAGGAGCAAGTCCTTGCTGAGATGGATCGGTCGTTCCGTGCTAGATGGCGAATCGAGCCGACCCTTCTCCGCGAGCGACGATTTCACGCGGTCGCAGCACCGCTACGCCGTCCGAAGGACGACGTCAACCGAGGTTGTGGAGTAACAACTCGATCGCCCCGGATACTGCAGGAGCCGTAGTTGTCAGGGCAGCAGCCCGTGCGCAACTGCGCACGGGCCGTGTCCGGAGGCCTCGCCGCTAGGCCGGGCGGGCCAGGGGACGGGCCGGGGTGCCGAACAGCTGGGCGTCGGCGTGGGCGCGCTTGAAGAACAGGTGCGCGTCGTGCTCCCAGGTGATGGCGATGCCGCCGTGCATCTGGACGGTCTCCGACACCACGTGGTTGAAGGTGTCGATGGCGTGCAGGCGAGCCGCCTGGATGTCGATCGGCTCGACCGCGCCCTCGGCGAGACCCGCGATGGCCAGGTAACCCAGCGAGCGCGCCGACTCCACCAGCACGTACATGTCGGCCATGCGGTGCTTGAGGGCCTGGAAGCTGCCGATCGGGCGACCGAACTGGACGCGGGACTTCGAGTACTCGACGGTCATGTCGAGGCACTGCTCGGCCGCGCCGATCTGCTCGGCCACCATTGCGGCCCAGGCGATCTCGCGCAGCCGGGTGACGTCGAGCTGACCCAGCGGGGTCGCCGCCACGGAGTCGAAGTCGACGCGCGCCAGCTTGCGGGTCGGGTCCTGGGTGACCACGGCGGTGCGAGTGACGCCCGCCGCGTCCGCCGCGACCTCGAACAGGCCCTCGGCGGTCAGTACCAGCAGGGTGTCGGCGAACGCGCCGTCGAGCACGTAATGCGCGGAGCCCGAGAGGGTTCCGCCGGCCGACCGGACACCGAAGGCGTCCCAGCCGCTCGCCGCGGCCCAGCACAGCGCCAACGTCCGCGCGCCCTCGGCGACCTCCGGCAGCAGCCGCGCGTTGGCCTCGGCGTTCCCGGCCAGCAGCAGTGCCTGCACACCCAGCACGGCCGAACCGAGCATCGGCGGCGCGGACAGCGTGCGGCCGAGCTCCTCGACCACCAGCAGGGATTCGACCAGGCCGACCCCGATGCCGCCGAACTCCTCCGGAATGGCCAGGGCCGCGACGCCGACCTGCTCGCACAGCAGCTTCCACAGCTGTTCGTCGTAGCCGCGCTCGGTCTCCAGCCCGCGCCGCATGGCCGCGCTGTCACCGTGCTTGGTCAGCACCGCGCGCACGGTGGTGACGAGTTCCTGCTGTTCGGCAGTGAGGCTCATGCCTGCGCTCCCCAGGGGTAGAAGTGACTGCTCATGCGACGTTCCCGGCCCGGAGCGCCGCGGCGATGCGGGCGCGGTGCTGCGCGGGAGTGCCCCAGGCCGAACGCAGGGCGGTGACCTTGGTCAGCCACAGCGACAGATCGCATTCGGCGGTGTAGCCGATCGCGCCGTGCACCTGCAGCGCGATGCGCGCGGTCTGGTAGGCGGCCTCGCCGCAGGCCAGCTTGGCCGCGGAGATGTCGCGGCCCCGGGTCTCGGCGTCCGCGCCCGACTCCAGGGTCAGCGCGGCCCGATACAGCAGCGGCAACGCCATCTCCAGGCCGATGTGGGCATTGGCCAGGTGGTGCTTGATGGCCTGGTTGCGGCCGATCGGGGTGCCGAACTGCTGGCGCTGCTTCACGTACTCGACGCTGGTGTCCAGCATGGCCCGGCCCGCGCCGAGCAGCTGCGCGGCGGCGGCCAGGGCGGCGGTGTCGAAGGCCAGATCGATTGCGGCGCTGACGCCTTCGCCCTCGGCCAGGGTCTCGCCCGCGGTCACGGTGTAGAGGCGGCGCGCCGCGTCCACCGACGGCACCAGGTCACCGGCGGTGCCCACCGCGATGCGGTCGCCCTCGGCGATCAGCACCAGGTCGGCGATATCGGCGTCCAGCGCGGTGGCGGCACCGGCGGAGCGGCCCGCGTTGGCGCCGGCCGACGCGGTCACCGCGAGGGTGCCCAGCTTCGCGCCCTCGGCCAGTTCCGGCAGCTGCTCGGCGGCCAGTGCGGCATCCGGAAGCGCCTGCAGCAGTGCGGGAATCGCGGCGGCGGTCTCCACCAGCGGACCCGGCACGGCGGCCCGGCCGATCTCGGTGAAGGCCACGATCATCTCGACCGGTCCGGCGCCGAAGCCGCCATTGTCCTCGGAGACGGTCAGCCCCAGCGCGCCCGCCTCGGCCAGCTGGCCGATCAGCGCGCGCCCGGCGGCGGCCTCGCCCTCGCCCCACGCCCGGACCAGGCCGGGAGTCTTGGCGGCCTCGCCCATCTTGCGCAGGCTGGCGGCGAAATCGTTCTGTTCTGCGGTCAATGCGAATCGCATGTCGTCGTCCTCCCTGTGGCTATCGCGGCAGGCCGAGCAGGCGTTCGGCGATGATGTTGCGCTGGATCTCGTTGGTGCCGGCGTAGATCGGGCCCGCCAGCGAGAACAGGTAACCGTCGGTCCAGGCCGACTCCTGCTCCGCGGCCGCGCCGTGCAGATCGAGCGCGGTCTCGTGCATGGCGATGTCCAGATCCGACCAGAACACCTTGTTCACCGAGGACTCCGCGCCCAGCTGGCCGCCGTCGGCCAGGCGGGTGACGGTGGCCCAGGTGTTGAGGCGGTACGCCTCCGCGCCCACCCACGCGTCCACGACGCGGTCGGCGGCGGCGGTGTCGGACTCGGCGGCCGAGTCGCGCCACAGCTCGATCAGCTTGGCGGCGGTGGCGGTGAACCGGCCCGGGGCGCGCAGCGACAGACCGCGCTCGTTGCTGGAGGTCGCCATGGCGACCTTCCAGCCGTTGTTGGCCTCACCGATCACGTCGGAGTCCGGGACGAACACGTTGTCCAGGAAGATCTCCGCGAAGCCCGGCTCGCCGTCCAGCTGCGGAATCGGCCGCACCGTGATGCCTTCCGCGGTGAGCGGGAACATCAGGTAGGTGAGGCCCTTGTGGCGCTGCGCCTCCGGGTCACTGCGGAACAGGCCGAAACCCCAGTCCGCGAACGAGGCCCGCGAGCTCCAGGTCTTCTGGCCGTTGAGCAGCCAGCCGCCCTCGGTGCGCTTGGCGGTGGAGCGGATGCCCGCGAGGTCGGAACCGGCCTCCGGCTCGGACCACGCCTGCGCCCAGATGTCGTCGGCGCGCGCCATTCTCGGCAGGATGCGGGCCAGCTGCTCGGGCGAGCCGTGCTCGAACAGGGTGGGGGCGAGCAGGAAGATGCCGTTCTGCGAGACGCGACCCGGCGCGCCCGCGGCGTAGTACTCCTCCTCGAAGATGACCCATTCGGTCAGCGAGGCGTCGCGGCCGCCGTACTCGGCGGGCCAGGCCACACACGACAGGCGGGCGTCGGCCAGCTTGGCCTCCCACTCACGGTGCAGTTCGAAACCGGCCTTGGTGTCCATGGACGGCAGGGGAGCGGCGGGCTTGTTGGCCGCCAGGAACTCGCGCACCTCGGCGCGGAATTCCTCGGTCTTGCTGTCGAATTCGAGATCCACTTACTTTGCCCCGTCATTGGTAGTAGCGGCCGCTTTCATGGACTTCGCGTCCATACCGCCCAGTGAGCCTGTGCCGACCTCGGCGTTGTGCGCGTGCGCGAAGTGATGCAGGCCGAACACGGAATCCATGCCCGCGCGCATCCCCATCAGGTCCTCGCACTGGTTGACGGCCTTCTTGGTCAGCGCCAGCCCGAACTGCGGCATCTCCGCGATCTTCTCGGCCAGCGCGAAGGTCTGCGCCTCCAGCTCCGCGCGCGGGACAACGCGATTCAGCATGCCCCACTCGTAAGCCTGTGCCGCGGTGAAGCGCTCACCGGTGAACAGCACCTCCTTGGCGCGGCGCGGACCCAGCACCCACGGGTGCGCGAAGTACTCGACGCCCGGAATGCCCATGCGCACCACCGGATCGGAGAAGAACGCGTCCTCGGAGGCCACGATCATGTCGCAGGCCCAGGCCAGCATGAGCGCGCCCGCGATGCACGCGCCCTGCACCATGGCGATGGTCGGCTTGGGGATCTCCCGCCAGCGCCGGCACATGCCCAGGTACACCTCGGACTCGCGCGCGAAGCGCTGATCGCCGCCCGGCCGGTCCACGTGGTCCCACCACATGACGGCCTGGTTCTCGTAGGAGATGTGATGATCGCGGCCCTGCGTGCCGATGTCGTGCCCGGCGCTGAAATGCTTTCCGGCCCCGGCCAGGACGATCACCTTGACCTCGGCGTCCTCGACGGCCTTGGTGAAGGCGGCGTCGAGCGCGTAGGTCATGACCGAGTTCTGCGCGTTGCGGAAGTCCGGGCGGTTCAGCGTGACGACCGCGATCGGGCCGCGCTTCTCGTAGAGGACGACTTCGCCCTCATCGGGGATGGGCCCCAATTCCTGGCTCACACTGCCTCCTTATGCGTGATCGAGCGCCCCGCGTGGTTACGCTGCGCTACCGCCTCCGGGCTGGACTCGATCACGCGGTCTCCTCATCACGTAGATTCCGCTTCAGGACCTTGCCCGCCGCGTTGTAGGGCAGCGCGTCGCGGAATTCCACGAATCGCGGCACCTTGAAGTTGGCCAGCATGGTCTTGGCCTGCGCGATCACGTCCTCGGCGGTCAGCTCCGAGCCGGCCCGGCGCACCACGTACACCTTGCCGACCTCGCCCATGCGCTCGTCGGGCACGCCGATGACCGCGGTCTCGGCGACGCCGTCGATGCGGGCCATGGCCTGCTCCACCTCGGCGGGATACACATTGAAGCCGCCGGAGATGTACATGTCCTTGAGCCGGTCGGTGACCTTCATGTAGCCGCGCTCGTCGATCACCGCGACATCGCCGGTGTGCAGCCAGCCGTCCGGATCGACGGTGGCGGCGGTGGCCTGCGGGTCGTCGAGGTAGCCGCGCATCACCTGGTCGCTGCGCAGCAGCAGTTCGCCGTTGTCGGCCAGCTTCATCTCGAAGCCGTCGATGGGGCGGCCGCAGGTGTTGGCGATGGTCTCGCTGGAGTCCTCGGGGCGGCACATGGTGCCGAAGCCGCCGGACTCGGTCTGGCCGTAGGCGGTCAGTACCACGTCGAAAGTCAGCTCCGAGCGCAGTCTTTCGATGAGCACGACCGGCACGGTGGCCGCACCGGTGACCGCGACGCGCAGGCTGGACAGATCCGCCGCGTCCCGCTGGGGGTGGTCGAGGATGGTCTGGTGAATGGTCGGCGGGCCGGTGAGCACGGTGATGCGCTCGGCGGCGATCAAGCGCATGGTCTCGGGCACGTCGAACACGGCCTGCGGCACGATGGTCGCGCCGGTGGCCAGGCAGGTGATGATGCCCGCCTTGTAGCCGAAGCTGTGGAAGAACGGCGGCACCACCAGGTAGCGGTCGTCGCTGTTCAGGGTGGCGCAGTCGGCCCAGGCCCGGGCGCTGGTCAGCAGCTGGCGGTGCGCGATCAGCGCGCCCTTGCTGCGGCCGGTGGTGCCCGAGGTGAACAGGATGTCGGAAAGGTCGTCCGGCGACACCGATTCCGCGCGCGCCACGACGTCGTCGAGGCTGACGGTCTCGGCCACCTTGCCCAGATCCGACCAGGCGATGGCGTTCTCGACCGGAGCCTCGCCCTCGACCGGAATCACGACGATCGTCTCGATGCCCAGTTCGGGTGCGTGCGCGCGCAATTCGGCCAGCCGGTCGCGGCCGAGGAACTCACCGGCGATGAACAGCGCCTTGGCGTGCACCCGCGACAGCGTGTCCGCCGCCTCGTCGGCCACGTACCGCGTGTTCAGCGGCACGATGGTCGCGCCCACGTAGTGGGTGGCCAGCACCGCGGTCACCCAATGATGGGTGTTGGGTGCCCAGATGCCGATGCGATCGCCGCGTTCGATACCGCGGGCCATGAGCGCACGGGCGGTCTCACGGACCGAGTCCAGCAGTTGCGACCAGCTCAGTCGCACGGCACCGTCGGCCACGGCGGGCGCGTCGCCGAAGGCGTGCGCCGCCGCGTGCAGAGCGAGCGGTGTGGTCTGCGGAGGAGATGTCACTGGGCTTCCTCGCTGTCCGGGAATGGGTCTAACAAAGCAAGTGCTTGGTAGGTTACTCTACCGACGTGAGCATGATCCAGACCCCCGAACCGGCCAGCGGGACTGAGCCCCGCGAGGATGCCGAATTCCGTACCGAGGTGCGGGAATGGCTGGCCGAGAACCTGAACGGCCAGTTCCGCGAGCTGCGCGGTCTGGGTGGTCCCGGGCGCGAGCACGAGGCATTCGAGGAGCGGCTCGAATGGGACCGCGCCCTCGCCGCCGCCGGGCTGACCTGCCTGGGCTGGCCCAAGGAGTGGGGCGGCCGCGACGCCACCCTGCGCCAGCAGGTCATCTTCCACGAGGAATACGCCAAGGCCGACGCCCCGGCCCGGGTCTCGCACCTGGGTGAGGAACTGCTCGGCCCGACCGTCCTGGCCTTCGGCACCGAGGAGCAGAAGCAGCGCTTCCTGCCCGGCATCCGCAACGTCACCGAACTGTGGTGCCAGGGCTACTCGGAGCCGGGCGCGGGCTCGGATCTGGCTGCCGTCACCACCTCCGCCCAGCTCGAGGGCGACGAGTGGGTCATCAACGGCCAGAAGGTGTGGACCTCGCTGGCGCACCTGTCGGACTGGTGCTTCGTGGTCGCCCGCACCGAGAAGGGCTCGACCCGCCATCACGGCCTGTCCTATCTGCTCGTGCCCATGAAGCAGCCGGGCGTCGAGGTGCGGCCGATCATCCAGCTCACCGGGACCGCGGAATTCAACGAGGTCTTCTTCGAGAACGCCCGCACCGCCGCCGATCTGGTGGTCGGGCAGCCCGGCGACGGCTGGAAGGTCGCCATGGGCACGCTCACCTTCGAGCGCGGCATCTCCACGGTAGGCCAGCAGATCCGCTACGCGCGCGAGCTTGCCGATCTGGAGGCCGTGGCCAAGGAGAACGGGGCCATCGACAACCCGGTCATCGCCGATCGCCTGGATAAGGCGTGGGTCGGCCTGCGGGTGCTGCGCGCCCACGTGCTGCGCACCCTGGAGTCCGGCCACGACGGGGCCTCCGTGGACGCTCGCACCGCCGCCGGTCAGGCGTCGGTCACCAAGCTGCTGTGGGCCAACTGGCACCGCGACCTGGGTGAGCTGGCCATGGACGTGCTCGGCGCGCCCGGCCTGATCGCCGACGGCGAGGGCGACGACCTGAACGCCTGGCAGCGCATGTTCCTCTTCACTCGCGCGGACACCATCTACGGCGGTTCGAACGAAGTGCAGCGCAATATCATCTCCGAGCGCGTGCTCGGACTTCCCCGAGAGGCTCGACCGTGACCGACCTGTCCACCGCCCCCGAAATCACCCCCGGCCACAACCTGCTCGCGGGCAAGATCGCGGTCGTGACCGCCGCCGCGGGCACCGGCATCGGCTCGGCCACCGCGCGCCGCCTGCTCTCCGAGGGCGCCGACGTGGTCATCTCCGACTGGCACGAGCGTCGCCTGAAGGAGACCGAGGCGGCCCTGCAGGCCGAATTCCCGGATCGCCGAGTCGCTTCGGTGCCGTGCGACGTCAGCTCCACCGAGCAGGTCGACGCCCTGATCGCCGGTGCCGTGGCCGCCTTCGGCCGCATCGACGTCATGGTCAATAACGCCGGTCTGGGCGGCGAGGTCCCGGTCGTCGACATGACCGACGAGCAGTGGGACAAGGTCCTCGACATCACCCTCAACGGCACCTTCCGCGCCACCCGCGCGGTGCTGAAGTACTTCCGCGAGGCCGGCCACGGCGGCGTCGTGGTGAACAACGCCTCGGTGCTCGGCTGGCGCGCCCAGCACGGCCAGGCCCACTACGCCGCCGCCAAGGCCGGCGTGATGGCGCTGACCCGCTGCTCGGCCGTCGAGGCCGCCGAATACGGCGTGCGCATCAACGCGGTGGCCCCGTCCATCGCGCGGCACGCCTTCCTGGACAAGGTCACCTCGGGCGATCTGCTCGACCGCCTGGCCGCCGGTGAGGCCTTCGGCCGCGCCGCCGAGCCGTGGGAGGTGGCCGCCACCATCGCCATGCTCGCCAGCGACTACACCACCTACCTGACCGGTGAGGTCGTCTCCATTTCGAGCCAGCGCGCGTAATTCGTTTCGGGCGCGGCCGAATTAGTGCGTTCGGCCGATGCGAAATGCTGTGCCGTGCGGTCGCAGCTTTTCTCACTGCCGCGTTCCCTCCGGGGGACGCGGCAGTGTCCGTTTTACCCAAGAAATAAATGGCTGGCGCGCCGACCGTGTCGTTGTGCAATCCTGGTTTAGGCCGGTACCGCTAGTCGAAGGGCGCGACCCATGGGTCCGGATCGCCGACAACAAGCACCTCCAGAACGAGCCCGCGAGGAAATGGAACTCGAGCTGATGCGCGAGGTCGTACTGGCGCGCCGCAGGCTCGACAATGTCGTTCTGGCCGCGCTGACATTGGGCGCGGAATTACTCGAGCACGACTCGGAGTGCGCCACCGCCATGCGCGCGGCGCAGATCCTCGAACAACACGCCGTGGACGAATCCGACGTGACCCGCGACCCGCGGGCCGCGTTGCGGCAGGACATGATTCGCGACCGCGATCGCGCCCGCCGCCTCGGGCTGTCCCGGGCCTCCGGGCACCTCGAGAACGAGGCGGATCAGCGCCGCCGAAAACGAACGGCCCTGCTCTGCGAGGTCCGGGCCGACCTGCTCGAGGTGGTCCGCACCTGCCGCCGCCTGCGCTACGACCATGTCGCGTTCGCCGACGGCATCGCCCAGGGATTGTGCGCCGCCACCGACAAATTGGTGGTGGGCGCGGATATGGAGACCTATCGGGCCTGGCAGCGCGGGATGGTGTTGAAGCTCATCGAGGAACCGGCGCGGGGTGACGCCCCGCCGCGCGTCATGGCCACCGTGGACGCCGGTCCGGGGCGCGATCCGATGACGGTCGAATGGGACAGTCCCGAGCGCCGATTGGCGCTGGTGGCCCGGATGGCGCGGGCGGGTATCTCCCCGGTGATCATCTGCGATCGGCTGCTGGCCGATCTGTCGGTGTCCTCGCCCCTGCGGTACTCGGTGCGCTGAGGGTTCGTCCGCCGTCGCGGTGAACGGGAGCACCCCGCCGTCGCGGTGAACGGGAGCACGGTGGACCAAGCAAATGCTTGGTTGTATATTGGGCTGGTGACCCAACCAGACCCCTCCAAATCGGCACGTCGCACCGAGCTGCTCGGCCTCGCCGCGAATCTATTCGCGGAGCGTGGCCTGCGTGCCACCACGGTGCGCGATATCGCCGACGCGGCGGGGATTCTATCCGGGAGTCTGTACCACCACTTCGATTCCAAAGAAGCCATGGTGGACGAAATCCTGCGCGGGTTCCTCGACGACCTCTTCGGACGCTACCGCGAGATCGTGTCGGCCGGCGTGCCCGCGCGCGACACCCTCGAGGCCCTGGTCACCGCGTCCTACGAATCCTTCGACCGATTCCATGCCGCCGTCGCCATCTACCAGGCCGAGGCCAAACGCCTCAGTGGCACTCCACGATTCGACTACATCGCCGAATACAACAAGGAGTTCCGCGAGCTCTGGCACCAGGTGCTGGCCAAGGGCGTCGCCGACGGCAGCTTCCGCCCGGAGATGGACATCGAACTGGCCTACCGGTTCCTGCGCGACACCGTGTGGGTGTCGGTGCGCTGGTACCAGCCCGGCGGCCGGATCACCGTGGACAACCTCGCCAAGCAGTACCTGACCATCGTGCTCGACGGGCTCACCAGCCCCGACCAGCGCGCCTAGCAGTAGGAGTTCTCATGTCAGCACCCCGCCGCCAGTATTCGCCGATGCGTGAGGCGTATGTGATCGACGCCGTGCGCACCGCGGTGGGCAAGCGGGGCGGCTCGCTGGCCGCCGTGCACCCGGCCGACCTGGGCGCGGCCGCCATCAAGGGCATCGTCGAGCGCACCGGCATCGACCCGGCCGTCGTGGACGACGTGGTATTCGGCTGCTGCGACACCATCGGCCCGCAGGCCGGCAATATCGCGCGTTCCTCGTGGCTGGCCGCCGGTTACCCGGAGTCGGTGCCGGGCGTGACCGTGGACCGCCAGTGCGGTTCCTCGCAGCAGGCCATCACCTTCGGCGCGCAGGCCATCATGTCCGGCACCGCCGAGGTGATCGTGGCGGGCGGCGTGCAGAACATGAGCGCCATCCCGATCTCGGCCGCCATGCTGGCCGGTCAGCAGTACGGCTTCGACTCGCCGTTCGTCGGCGCGGAGGGCTGGGACCACCGCTACGGCACCGGTGAAGTGTCGCAGTTCAATTCGGCCACCATGATCGCCGAGAAGTGGGACATCTCCCGCCAGGACATGGAGGAGTGGGCGCTGCGCTCCCACGACCGGGCCCGCAAGGCCATCGTGGACGGCAAGTTCGAGCGCGAGATCGTGCCGGTCGGCGAGTTCGCGATCGACCAGTGCCCGCGTGAGACCACCCTGGAGAAGATGGCCGGCCTGCAGCCGCTCGAAGAGGGCAGCCGCATCACCGCGGCGCTGGCCAGCCAGATCTCCGACGGTTCCGCCGCCACCCTGCTGGCGTCGGAGTGGGCGGTGCAGGAGTACGGCCTGACCCCGCGCGCCCGCATCCACCACGTGAGCGCGCGCGGCGCGGACCCGATCATGATGCTCACCGCGCCGATCCCGGCCACCCAGTGGGCGCTGGAGAAGACCGGCCTCACCATCCACGACATGGACGTCATCGAGATCAACGAGGCCTTCGCCTCGGTCGTCCTGGCCTGGATCAAGGAGACCGGCGCCGACCCGGACAAGGTGAACGTCAACGGTGGCGCCATCGCGCTGGGCCACCCGCTGGGCGCGACCGGCGCCAAGCTGTTCTCCACCCTGCTCAACGAGCTGGATCGGGTGAACGGCCGCTACGGTCTGCTCACCATCTGTGAGGGCGGCGGCACCGCCAACGTCACCATCATCGAGCGCCTGGGCTAGTCCCGACTCACCGTTTCGAAAGCCGCACACCGGATTACGGTGTGCGGCTTTCGGCGTTGTGCGCCCGGCGGGTCCGCTATCGTCGAGGTAGACCCGTTGACACTCGGGCATTGTCCAGGGGTGGAGCTGGATGAACGAGAACCTGCCGCGACGGGGGTTCCTGCTGGGAGCCTTCGGAATCGCGGGACTGGGCTGTCTGGCGTCGGCCGCGGCCGAACCGGTGCCCCTGCCGCCACCGCCGGTGCCGCTGCCGGCCATTCCCGCGCCGCCGGTGACGCCGTTCAACTACCACTCGCCGCCGTTGGCGCCCTATGTCGACGAGCTGCCTATTCTCGAAACACGGTCGGCGGCAGGGGAATTGGTCGCGATGTCGGGGGCGCACCGCTACCATCGGGATCTGCCGGAGACCCGCAGCTGGGGTTTCGGGCGGCCGGTGCTCGGCCCGAATCTCGAGGCCACCCGGGATCGTGTGGCGCGCATCAGGTTTCGCAATCAACTGGGCGAGCACGTGCTGGCCGCGCACGTGGACACCACCATGCACGGCGTCACCGAGGCGGATCGCACCGATCCGCGCTTCACCGTGCACCTGCACGGCGGCGCGAATTCCCCGGGCTCCGACGGGCATCCGCTGATCGGCTGGCGCAATGGCGGCGGGCCGACATTCACCTACGGCAATCGGCAGGAGGCCGCCACCCTCTGGTATCACGACCACGCCATGGGGATCACCAGATTGAACATCCAGGCGGGACTGGCTGGAATGTATTACCTGCGCGACGAATTCGATACCGGACGCGACGACAATCCACTGGGGCTGCCCAGCGGTGAATTCGAGATTCCGCTCATCGTGCAGGACCGCACCTTCAACTCCGACGGCAGCCTGCAGCCCATGGTGGCCACCTATATCGCGCAGGGCTACAACCAATCCGGTCAGCTCGGCGACGTGTGCTGCGTGAACGGCGTGGTGTGGCCGCGACTGGAGGTACGGCGCACCGTCTACCGGTTCCGGCTGCTGAACGGATCCAATTCGCGGCCCTACATCTTCGAGTTCTCCAACGCCCTGCCGTTCCTCGTCATCGGCGGCGATCTCGGGCTGCTCGACGCGCCGGTGACCGCGCCGTGGGTGCGGGTGAGCCCGGGGGAGCGGGTGGATCTGCTGGTCGACTTCCGCGGGATCCGCGACGGGGAGCACGTCGACCTGATCAACACCGCTCTCAACGATTTCGGCAATACCGTGTTCATGGCCCCCGAGCTGCGGTCGGTCATGCGATTCACGGGCGCGGGCGACGGGCCCGCCGCCGACATCCCGCCGGTGCTGCGCGGCGGTCCGGGCCGTCCCGATCCGCTGGAACCGATCCACCGGCCGGGCTCGGTGCGCACCGTGACCCTGATGGGCCTCAACGACGATTCCCGGCCGGTGGCCTTCTCGACCATGATGGCGCTGAACAACCTGGCCTTCCTGAGCCCGGACATCGATCTGGCGCGGGCCGGGACCACCGAGCAGTGGGACATCGTGAACACCACGCCGTTCGATCACCCCATCCACCTGCATCTGGCCCGGCTGCGGGTGATCGGCCGCCAGCCCATCCTGACCTCGGCCTACTTCGCCGCCCACTATCCGCCCAGGTTCGGCGCGCGCTGGGCGCCGTCGGCCGACGCCTTCGCCCTGGGACCCGAATCCGGGCCGCCGCCTTGGGAAGCCGGCTGGAAGGACACCGTCGAGTGCCCGACCGACACCATCACGCGGGTGCTGGTGCGGTGGCCGTCGGCCGCGGAGCTGGGCTTCGATCCGGATGCCGTCATCGCGGTGCCGCCGGGCGCGGAGGTGGTGGCGCCGAACCCGGATCCGGACATGACCATGCCCGCCGAGCCGGCGGCGGCCGCGGAGGTGCGCGGCTATGTCTGGCACTGCCACAATCTCGATCACGCCGATCACGACATGATGCAGCGGATTCGCGTGCTTCCCTGACGATCCAATGCGCGAAGTTCTCGATGCCGCACGGCATCTCGTCGATGCTTCCTAGACTTCCCGCATGCCGAATTCGGTGGATGCCCGGTTCGAGGAGGTGGCGCGCCTGGCCCGTCACGTCCAGGACGCGGTCGAGCGGGTACGCGCCTGCGCCGCGGTGGACGGCGTGCGCGTCGAGGTGGGCTTCGACGGGCGGATCACCACCCTGGTGCTACCGGATTCCGGTATGGCACAGTCGATTACGCGGGCCCATGAGCGGGCGTATGCGCGGGCGCGGGCGCGGGTCGCCGCCCTGCGCCGCGAGTTCACCGCCGATCCGGCCGTGGCCGCGGCCCTGCGCCGATGGCTACCCGCGGCCGCGGAGTCGTCGAATATCTGTGTCTCGCAGAATAGTTCCGGATCGGGCCCCGCGGAGGCTCCGAATCCGTACGCGCTGCCCTTCGCCATCCGGCGGCGCTACGGATTGGACCGCCGGCCGTGAGGGTTGCGGGGCATTGTCTCCGAGTCCGGACCGGCTCGTGAAGCCGGGCATTGGTGATCTTGAAGCCCCCGTGCCCGGCGTCGGGCCGGGCCGCACGGGCGCGTGAGCTGGAAATTTGCTCGGATTATGATGACCGCGGACGCATTTCGGACCTTCGGCAGAAAGCGGGCAGTTCATGGATTTGGGTGTCCGCTGGACGGTGCACGGCGACGGTCGCACGCCCGCACCGGGCGCCGTGGTGCGGCCCGATGAGCGGCTGTCCTGGCCGCGCACCTTCGGCCTCGGCGCACAGCACGTGGTGGCCATGTTCGGCGCGAGCTTCGTCGCGCCGGTCCTGATGGGCCTGGATCCCAACCTCGCCATCATGATGTCGGGCGTCGCGACCGCCCTGTTCCTGCTGGCCACTCGCGGCCGGGTGCCCAGCTATCTGGGCTGCTCACTGTCGTTCGTCGGCGTGGCCGCGGTGATCCGTGCGCAGGGCGGCAGTAGCGCCACGGTTACCGGTGCCTGCCTGGTGGTGGGTGCCGCCCTGTTCCTGATCGGCCTGGCCGTGCAGCGCTTCGGCGCGCGCGTCATCCACGCCGCCATGCCGCCGGTGGTGACCGGAGCGGTGGTCATGCTGATCGGCTTCAACCTGGCCCCGGTGACGGCCGCGACCTACTGGCCGCAGGACCAGTGGACCGCGCTGCTGGTCATGCTGTTCACCGGGCTGGCCGTGGTAGCGCTGCGCGGATTCTTCGCACGCATCGCCATCTTCCTGGGCCTGGTGTTCGGGTACGGGCTGTCCTGGCTACTGGACCGGGTGTTCGGGCGGATCCACTCCGCCGACGGCAGCGGCAAGGTCACCGACCACTGGCGGCTCGATCTTTCCGGTGTGGCCCAGGCGGATTGGATCGGACTGCCCAGTTTCCATGCCCCGGCGTTCCAGTGGTCGGCGGTGCTGGTGGCGCTGCCCGTGGTGATCGCGCTGGTCGCCGAGAACGCCGGGCACGTGAAGGCGGTCGGCGAGATGACCGGCGGCGACCTCGACGACAAGCTCGGCACCGCCATCGCCGCGGACGGTGCGGCGTCCATGCTGTCCACCGCGGTCGGCGGCCCGCCCAACACCACCTACTCCGAGAACATCGGGGTCATGGCCGCCACCCGCGTGTACTCCACGGCCGCCTACTGGGCCGCCGCCTTCTTCGCCCTGCTGTTCGGCCTGTGCCCAAAGTTCGGCGCGATCGTGGCGGCCATCCCCGGCGGGGTGCTCGGTGGGATCACCGTCATCCTCTACGGCATGATCGGCCTGCTCGGCGCGCAGATCTGGACCAATGCCCGGGTCGATCTGCGCAATCCGCTGAACCTGGTCCCGGCCGCGGCGGGCCTGATCATCGGCATCGGCAATGTGAGCATGAAGTTCACCGACACCTTCACCCTGAGCGGGATCGCGCTGGGCACGCTGGTCGTCATCACCGGCTACCACGTGCTGCGCGTGTTCGCGCCCGCGCACTTCAAGGGGGAGGAGCCGCTGCTCGACGAGGGCACCTCCTCCTACGACGAGTCAGGCGGGTAGGGAACGACCTTCGGGCGCATGGTCGCTCCCCGAGCCCGGCTAGGCTGCCCGATCGACGAACTCGACGGCCAACTCTTCACCTCTGAACGCCAGCTTCAGCGGGGTCGATCGTGAAGGTGAGGCGCCTTCGCGCTTTCGGGTGTGTCTGCCGCATCCGCCCGAATTAGGCTGACCACATGAATTCTGTGTTGGTCACCGGAGCGGCCCGCGGTATCGGAAAGGCCATCTGCCTGCGGATGGCGCAGCGGGGCTGGCAGGTTTACGCGGGCGTGCGCAAGCTCTCCGACGGCGAGGCCCTGACCGCCGCGAATCCCGCCATCACCCCGATCGTCCTGGATGTCACCGACCCCGACCAGATCGCCGCCCTCGACGCGGTGCTGCCCGCCGATCTCACCGCGGTGGTCAACAACGCGGGCGTCGTCGTGGACGGACCCGTGGAGCTGCTCACCCCGGAGGAGCTCCGAAACCAGTTCGAGGTCAATGTCTTCGGCGCGGTCGCCGTCACCCAGGCCGTGCTCCCGCGCCTGCGCGCCACCCAGGGCCGGGTGGTCTTCATCTCCTCGCTGTCCGGCCGCATCTCCACCCCGGGCACCGGCGCCTACAACTCGTCCAAGTTCGCGCTCGAGGGCCTGGTCGACGCCCTGCGAGTGGAACTGCGCCCCTGGGGAATCCGCACCTCGCTGATCGAGCCCGGCCCGATCGCCACCGACCTCTGGTTCGGCGCGACCGACATGGTCGACGCCACCACCGCGCACCTCACCGATGACCAGCGCACCCTCTACGCCGCCCACCTCGCGGGCCTGCGCCGGATGTCCCAGCAGGTTCCCAAGATCGCGGCCCCCGTCGAGTCGGTGGTCAAGGAGGTCGAAAAGGCGCTCACCGCACAGCGACCGAGCGCCCGCTACGTTCCCGGCCTGGCCGGAAAAGTCCAGGTTGTCGCCACCGCGCTGACCCCGACCCCGGTGCTGGACGCCATCTTCGCCCTGGCCGCGGGCATCGGCAAAAAGAAGAAGTAATCCGAAACGCGAACCGCCGGTACCCATCGAGACGGGTACCGGCGGTCGAAGCGCTTCGGGCGGTGCGTATTACGCGCCGTAGACCGGCTCCGGGGTGACGGCCTTGGCGAGCAGGTCGTTCACGACCGGGCCCAGCTCGGCCGGGTTCCAGCGGGCACCGCGATCGACGGAGACGCCGTGACGGTGGCCGTCCATGACGGTGACCTTGCCGGCCTCTACCTCGAACATACGGCCGGTGACGGCGGCGGACTCGGCGCTACCCAGCCAAACCACCAGGGGGGAGACGTTTTCCGGGGCCATGGCGTCGAAGCCGCCGTCCTCGGGGGCCGCCATGGTCTCGGCGAACACGGTTTCGGTCATGCGGGTGCGCGCGGCCGGGGCGATGGCGTTCACGGTAATGCCGTAGCGACCCATTTCGGCAGCGGCGGTAATGGTCAGGCCCGCGATACCGGCCTTGGCGGCGGAGTAGTTGCCCTGACCGACCGAACCGAGCAGACCCGCGCCCGAGCTGGTGTTGATGACGCGCGCCTGAGGCTGACGGCCCGCCTTGGACTCGTTGCGCCAGTATTCGGCGGCGTGACGCATCGGGGCGAAGTGGCCCTTGAGATGCACCTTGATGACCGCGTCCCACTCGTCCTCGCCGAGGTTGACCAGCATCCGGTCGCGGACGATACCGGCATTGTTCACCAGCACGTCCAGACCGCCGAAGGTCTCGATGGCGGTGGCGACCAGGCGACGCGCACCCTCCCAATCGGAGACATCGTCACCGTTCACCACGGCTTCGCCACCCGCGGCACGAATCTCCTCGACCACCTTCGCGGCGCCGGAGTCCGGCTTGGGCGTGCCGTCGAGTTCGGCACCCAGGTCGTTCACCACGACCTTGGCGCCGGCGGCGGCGAAAGCCAGCGCGTGCGCGCGGCCGATGCCCTGACCCGCACCGGTCACGATGACGACGCGGCCGTCGCAGATCTTCTTGTCCGTCATATCGATTACCTCTTCGTGTGTTCGGTCGGTCTAGTGGCCCGAGACGGCGGGGACGTCCGCGGTGGAGGCTTCCAGGAAGGCGGGCTTCTCGCCGCCGCCGTGCACCAGCAGCGCGCTGCCGGTGACATAGGCCGCGAGCGGGGAGGCCAGGAAGGCGGCGGTGCGGCCGATGTCCTCGGGGGTCGCCATGCGCCCCATGGGCACCGTCGCGCTGACCGAGGCGATGCCGTCCTCGTCGCCGTAGTGCAGGTGCGAGGACTCGGTGTTGACCAGGCCGCAGATCACGGAGTTCATCCGGACCTTCGGGGCCCATTCCACCGCGAGCGACGAAACCAGGCTGTCCACACCGGCTTTGGCGGCGCCGTAGGCCGCGGTGCCGGGGGAGGGCCGGTGCCCGGAGACGCTGGAGATCATCACGATCGAGCCGCCGGTGTCCTGCTTCTGCATGACCTCGTTGGCGACCTGTGACACCAGCAGCGGCGCGAGCAGATTCAGCTGCACGATCTTCGAGTGGAAGTTGGCGCTGGCGTCGGCGGCCAGGGCGAAGGGCGCGCCACCGGCGTTGTTCACGACGGTGTCCAGGCGCCCGTACTTCTCGACGATCGTCTCGATGAGCTCGCGCACCGAATCCACATCGCGCACGTCGCACGGCAGGAAGTCGATGGTGCGGCCATTGCTCTCGACGGGGGTGTCGGCGGGCCGTCGCGCGCAGGCCACCACGGTCGCGCCCGCGTCCAGGAAGACCCGGCTGATGCCGGCGCCGACGCCGCGCACGCCGCCGGTGACCAAGACGACCGAGCCGGACAGGTTTACTTCGATTCCCACCGTGCTAACCTACCAAGCACTTGCTTGTTTTGCCAACGATGGGACATGCGATGGGGATCATCCGTCACACCGAAACCGAGGGCGTCGAAGTCGTCACTGTCGACTACGCCCCGGTCAACGCTCTGCCGTCCGACGGCTGGTTCGCCCTGGCCGAGGCGGTCACCGCCGCGGGTAAGAACCCGGACACCCGGGTCGTGGTGCTGCGCGCCGAGGGCCGCGGCTTCAACGCGGGCGTGGACATCAAGGAGATGAACGCCGACACCGGCCACACCGCCCTGATCCGCGCGAACCACGGCTGCTTCGCCGCGTTCGCCGCGATCTACGACTGCGAGGTCCCGGTCGTCACCGCGGTGAACGGCTTCTGCCTCGGCGGTGGCATCGGCCTGGTCGGCAACTCGGACGTCATCGTCGCCTCCGACGACGCGACCTTCGGCCTCCCCGAGGTCGATCGCGGCGCGCTCGGTGCGGCCACCCACCTGGCGCGCCTGGTTCCGCAGCACCTGATGCGGACCATGTTCTACACCGCGGGCACCCTCACCGCGCAGCAGCTGCACCACTACGGCTCGGTCTTCAAGGTGGTGCCGCGCGCCGAACTGGACGCCGCCGCCATGGAGGTCGCCAAGAACATCGCCAACAAGGACGGCCGCGTGATCCGCGCCGCCAAGAAGGCGCTCAACGGCATCGACGTGCAGGACGTGCACCGCTCGTACCGCTTCGAGCAGGGCTTCACCATGGAGCTCAACCTCGCGGGTGTGGCCGACGAGATCCGGGCGCGTTTCGACGACGACCTGGCCGCGCAGAAGAAGGGGAAGTAAAAGCCATGCGCGACAAGCGAATGTCCCTCGACGAGGTCGTCGGCGAGCTCCGCAGCGGCATGACCATCGGCATCGGCGGCTGGGGCTCCCGGCGCAAGCCGATGGCGTTCGTGCGCGCCATCCTGCGTTCGGACATCAAGGATCTGACCGTGGTCACCTACGGCGGCCCGGATCTGGGTCTGCTGTGCTCGGCGGGCAAGGTGCGTAAGGCCTACTACGGCTTCGTGTCCCTGGACTCCGCCCCGTTCTACGATCCGTGGTTCGCCAAGGCCCGCACCGAGGGTGCGATCACCGTCCGCGAGATGGACGAGGGCATGGTCAAGTGCGGCCTCCAGGCCGCCGGCGCGCGCCTGCCGTTCCTGCCGATCCGCGCCGGCCTGGGTTCGTCCGTGGTCGATTTCTGGGAGGGCGAACTGAAGACTGTTCAGTCGCCTTACGAGACCGACGGCCAGACCGAGACCCTCATCGCCATGCCCGCGCTGAACCTCGACGCCGCGTTCATGCACCTGGACCTGGGCGACAAGCACGGCAATGCCGCCTACACCGGCATCGACCCGTACATGGACGACCTGTACGCCCTCGCCGCCGAGAAGCGCTACCTGTCGGTCGATCGCCTGGTCGAGACCGATGAACTGGTGAAAGCCGTTCCGCTGCAGTCGATGATCCTCAACCGCCTGATGGTCGACGGTGTGGTCGAGGCCCCCGGCGGCGCGCACTTCACCTTCTCCGGCAGCTACGGCCGCGACGAGAAGTTCCAGCGCCACTACGTCGAGGCCGCCAAGACCCCCGAGTCGTGGGCCGAGTTCAAGGCCCGCTACCTGGACGTGTCCGAGGCCGAATACCAGGATGCCGTCAAGGCTTTCGCCGAGGAGCAGAAGTAATGAGCGACACCACCACCATTACTCGGGCCGAGGTCTGCGTCGTCGCGTCCGCCGAGATCTTCCGGGGCGCGGGCGAGATCGTGGCCTCCCCGATGTCCACCGTCACCACCATCGGCGCGCGGCTGGCGCGGCTCACCTTCGAGCCCGACCTGGTGCTCTCCGACGGTGAGGCGCGGCTGTTCGCCGAGGTCCCGCCGATCGGCGGCCAGGCCCCGCTCGAGGGCTGGTTCCCGTTCTCGAAGGTGTTCGACGTGGTGCAGTCCGGTCGCCGCCATGTGGTGATGGGCGCCAACCAGATCGACCGCTTCGGCAACCAGAACCTGTCGGCGTTCGGCCCGCTGCAGCAGCCGACCCGCCAGATGTTCGGTGTGCGCGGCGCGCCGGGCAACACCATCAACCACGCCACCAGCTACTTCGTGCCCAAGCACAACAAGCGCGTGTTCGTGGACCAGGTCGATATCGTCTCCGGCATCGGTTACGACAAGATCGACCCCGAGAACCCGGCCTACCGGTTCCACCACCTGCACCGGGTGGTCTCGAACCTGGGCGTGTTCGACTTCAACGGCCCGGACCACACCCTGCGCGCGCTGTCGCTGCACCCCGGTGTGAGCGCGGACGAGGTCGCGGAGAACACTTCGTTCGAGATCGCCGGTCTGGCGGAGGCGGGCGAGACCCGGCTGCCGACCGAGGAAGAGCTCACCATCATCCGGACCGTGCTGGACCCGAAGGGTTTCCGCGAGAAGGAAGTGACGGCATGACCGCCCAGCGTTTGAAGACGCCGCTGACCGAACTGGTCGGCATCGAGCACCCGGTCGTCCAGACCGGCATGGGCTGGGTCGCCGGACCCGGCCTGGTCGCGGCCACCGCGAACGCGGGCGGCCTCGGCATCCTGGCCTCGGCGACCATGGACCTCGACGAGCTCGAGGTGGCCATCGCCAAGACCAAGGCCAAGACCGACAAGCCCTTCGGCGTGAACATCCGCGCCGACCTGTCGGACGCCCCGGACCGCATCGACATGATGATCCGCGAGGGCGTCAAGGTGGCCTCGTTCGCGCTGGCTCCCAAGAAGGAGCTGATCGCGAAGCTGAAGGACAACGGCGTCGTCGTGATGCCGTCCATCGGCGCGGCCAAGCACGCGGTGAAGGTCGCCTCCTGGGGCGCGGACGCCGTGATCGTGCAGGGCGGCGAGGGCGGCGGCCACACCGGTTCCGTCGCCACCACCCTGCTGCTGCCGTCCGTCCTCGACGCCGTGGACATCCCGGTCGTCGCGGGCGGCGGCTTCTTCGACGGCCGCGGCCTGGCCGCCGCGCTGTCCTACGGTGCGGCCGGTGTCGCCATGGGCACCCGCTTCCTGCTGACCCAGGACTCCAGCGTGCCGGATTCGGTGAAGCAGGAGTACCTCAAGCGCGGACTGCAGGACACCGTGGTCTCGCTCAAGGTCGACGGCATGCCGCACCGCGTGCTCAAGACCGAGCTGGTCGAGAAGCTCGAGCACTCGGGCCCGATCCGCGGTCTGTACGCCGCGCTGGTCAACGCCGCCAAGTTCAAGTCGATGACCGGCATGAAGTGGACGACGCTGGCCAAGGAGGGCCTCAACACCCGCAAGCACAAGGACCTCACCTGGTCCCAGGTGGTCATGGGCGCGAACACCGCCATGTACCTGAAAGCGGGCCTGGTGGAGGGCAATACCGAGGCGGGCGTGCTCGCGTCGGGCCAGGTCGCGGGCATCATCGAGGATCTGCCGAGCGTGGCGGACCTGATGGACAGCATCATCACCGAGGCCGTCGAGCGCATCGACAGCCTCAACAAGTACCGCGTCACCACTTCGGCCTGACGCCCCCGACGTGCGCGGCCACCACAGCCCGGCCGCGCACCCCGGATCCGCACACCATCGGATCCTTCGCACGCCGCATGTCCGGCGTACCGAGCCGCTCCCGGAACCTCTCGCCCGGGGGCGGCTTCGTGCGTTCGGGGGTCCGGCGACCGTCGTTTCGATGGTTGCTGCGATATGTCTGAACTGTCGGCAATCTGAACGGCGGGGAAACCTCTCGGTCGCCGGAGTCCGGCGGTGAGATGCCGGGGTGGGGTGCCGGTTCGGGTCAATTGTCCTGGGGCGCTTGGTGATATTGGCTACGTGGGGGTAAGCGCAGGCGTACGGTTTGTGAGCACCCCTAATGCGATCGGGACTTGTGCGGAATCACGTAGCGACCGGTACGATGGCCGCGTTCCGCAACGGCCCGGCAATCGGGGCGACAGTGTGAGCTCGAAACCTGTCCCGAACTGCCTGCCGCGGATCGGGATTCCGCACCCCTGGTGCGGAGAGAAGCCAAGTGCGCGGTATCGATGAGGGGATGGCTGTCGCATGATCGTCGATCGTGCAATGCGACTGGTGGCAGTGATAGCGGCTGTCACCGGTTCAGCACTGCTCGGGCCCGCTGCCGCTGACGCGCAGCCGGGCATCCCGCTCGACCCCGCGCCCACCGGGCAGGATCCGGCGCAGCCCGGTACGCAGACCCGGTCCGTGGTCCCGCAGTCGCCGCCGGGGGCCGCGCAGTCGCAGGCCGTGGCCGTACCCGCCACCCCGGTGGCCGGGCCCCAGGATCTGCTGTCCGTGCTGTTCGGCCTCGGGACCGGTTCGGCCGGAGCCGCCGTCGGTTCGGCCGCCGTCGGCTCCGCCGGTCTCGGCGCCGTGCTCGGTGGCACCGGCTCGGCCGCCCTGGGCTCCGGTTCGGCGATAACCGGTTCCGCCGGTGCGGGATTGGGCTCCGCCGTGGCGGGTACCGGTTCGGCCGGAGCCGCGACCGGCTCGGCCGTGCTGGGTACCGGTTCCGCCGCGGTCGGGTCCGCCGGTCTGGGCGCCGGATCGGTGCTCAGCCTGGGCTCCGCGGCCGTCGGCTCGGCGGGCCTCGGTACCGGTTCCGCGCTGCTGGGCCTGCTGCTCGGCACCGGTTCGGCCGCAACGGGTTCCGCCGCGGTCGGTTCGGCCGCCGTCGGCTCGGCCGGGCTGGCCGTGCTGCTGTCCAGCCTGGATCTGTTCATCGTCAATGTGGCGCTGCCGCGG